>JANNBG010000647.1:0-2354 GCA_031385205.1 Rhodobacterales bacterium | reverse complement strand
CTAGACCACGATCCTGCCGCTGGAATGGGTGTCGCTCGACGGGCAGACAAAGGACTTTTGGGCACACAACGGCGATGGCAAACCGCGCCGGTATACCTTTCTTGCCACTGGTGGATTGCGCCACCAACTTCATTCTGGACTGGGAACTTGCCGAAAGCGAAAACGCGCGGGCCACGGCGCGGCTGATCAAGCGGACATGCCAGACCTATGGCATCTTTGATCGCCTCTACACCGACAACGGGTCTGCTTTTGCAGGGCATTTGGTGGCGGACGGGGCACTCCATCGCTTTCGCAATTCAGCGGCCAATCTTGACGGCGTGAAGCCTTTGGGCATCCGCCATCATCTGGGCATCCGGCTGCATTTTGCACTTCCTGCCAATGGGCAGGCCAAGACGGCGGAACGCACGTTTGCAAGCCTTTCACGGGTCATTGATGACCGGCCAGAGTTCAAGGGCGCGCATGCGGGCCATGCGCCGGGGGCGGCACCGGATGCGCGCGTGGTGCCTGTGCATCTGGACGTGGCGCGCGAAGTTCTGACCCGCGAAGTGCACCGCTATAATGCGGAAACTGGCAGGCGCGGCCAAGGCATGCGGGGGCGCAGCTATCAGGATGTCTTCACGGCGGGGCTGGTCCTGCGTATGCGCAGGCAACCATCCGCGCGGCAGCTCTATCTTGCCGGTCTGATCTACACGTCAGTGAAGGTTGACCGTTGGGGACGCGTCACAATCAACACTTGGACCTATGGGGATGCTGACACGCAAGAAGCCCTGTTGCCCTATCACAAGAGTGGGCAGGCCATTCTCTTGGGGCGTGATCCGGATGACTTCAGTGCACCGGCGCTGGCATGGAATGCGGGTAACCTGCATCTGCCGCATGTTCATGGGGTTGCGTGTGGCGACTTGTCTGGTGTGGTGCCAAATTGGCCGGGGCTTTTTCATTCGGGAATGTCGGATATGGTCGTCGCAAGTGATAGAGGGGGCGGACGTGACCAATCTACCCGACCACGAAAAGCAGGCGGTTATCTGGGATTACTACAAGCCGCGTCATACGCACGCGTGGAACATGCTTGTTTTGTCATGGCGGGCTTTGGAAGCATTTACCGAACGGCATGAAACTGCCTTTGAAGACGAATACCTGTGGGAAAACTTCATAATCCGGCTTTGGCTGTACCGGACCACAGTTAGAACGCTAACCCACCTTCACATAGTGAGCGGAGATGCCAAGGGTATCATTTCCAACTTTGACCGCTGTTTTCAGGGGAAAGGCAAGAATAGTCTTAAGGCTATAAGGGACATGATCGAACACTTTGACGACGACGCAGCGGGCGAAGGACGCGGCCCGGCGACACGCGAAGGCGAACTTGATCCGTGGCGAACCGTCACACGCGATAAGTTCAAACGGGGCCGTTTTGTGATCGAAAGGACGACGGCATACGAAGCGGCGATAACCCTTCGGTCGGATGCCAAGCGTGTAAGCGACACCTTCATTGCTTGGTACAAGGCCTCGAAAACCCAAGGGTAGGTTGTAAGTGGATTTCGTACTGTGCCAATTTATCAAATGAAATCAAGGATCGTTGGCTCTGACGGTAGAGATTGAACCCTAACAAATTGATTGACAGTCGCATCCGCCGCAAGACGATCCTGAAGGGCGCGACACCTGCGGATGTGCAGGCCTTTGCGGCAAGCGAAGGGCTGTGCGGAAGAATTGAACTGGACCTGCTGATCGCGGTGTCCAAGCTGCGCGGCGGGTTGCGCAATGTGGAAAACGTGATCCGCATGGCGGCAATCTTTGCGGGCCGCGACACGATCAACGCGCAGCACCTGAAGGCGGCAATCCAAGACCTGAAGCTGCACAACATGGGGGGCAAATGATGCGCCAGATGATCCTTTTGTTGAGCCTGTCGCCTGAAGAGGAAGCGCTTTGGCAGGGGCGGTCTGCGATGGTGGTTCCCTTGGATGACCGGGAAGCCGTCATGCTGAAGGGCCACATCAGTATGGTAGATGATGTTCTGAAGCACCAAACCCGCGCCTTGGCGACGTTGCGGGAAGTGTTCGAATCGGACGGCGACAAAGAAGGGCGTTCGGTCCGGATCATCGCGGATATGCAGGACATATCCAAAGGTGCGGAAGCGGCGATGGATGTGATCCGCGTCTTGATTGGTCGCGCGGCCTTCATTGGCCCCAAGGAAAAGAAAGGGGCAGTGCAATGACCAGCCCCATGATCACGATCACCCTTACGCCCGAAGAGGCCAGTCGGCTTGAGTTAGCGACGGGCGAAATCCCTTGTCTGTTGTCTGTTGTCCAATGCCGCTGGCGCTTTTGCGATGTTGCACAGCGGCTATGCGGGCGGGTTTC
>JANNBG010000641.1:0-2083 GCA_031385205.1 Rhodobacterales bacterium | reverse complement strand
CATCCTTGCCTGCCTCGTGATGCTTGCCGGTTGCGGGCAATCGCGGCTGAACCCGTTCAACTGGTTCAAACGGTCGGCCCCGGTGGAAACCGCCCTCGTGGTGGCCGCGCCAGAAGACCCGCGCGCGCTTGTGGCGGATGTGGTCAGCCTTGATATCGACGCGCTGCCCGGCGGGGCCGTGCTGCGCGCGTTGGGGCGCGCGGATATGCAAGGCTATTGGCAGGCGGAACTGGTGCTGCGTGACGGGCCGGATGCGGACCCGGCCAAGCTGATCTATGATTTCCGGGTGTTTCCGCCGCTGGCAAACACCGCCGTCAGCACGCCGCAATCGCGTGAGGTGACGGTGGCGGTCTATCTGTCAGACATTGACCTGAATGGTGTGACGTCGATCACCGTGCAGGGCGCCGCCAATGCGCGGGCGGTGCGGCGATGAGGTGGAGCGTATTTTTGTGCCTGCTGCCGGGCATGGCCATGGCAGCCTTGCCACCGCAATACCAACGGCAGGCGGAACTGGTGGCGATCATTCAGGATCAGGCCGTAGCCAGCGCCCTGCGGGACGAACCGATCACCGGGGTGCAGATGACGGGCGTGGATGTGTTTGCGGTGACCAGCGACAGCTGCAAGGTGACGGTTGGCATTGTCGATACGCCGATGCAGGACGGCATGGTCGGGCCACGGCAGTTTGCGGTGGTGGTGACCGGGGCTGTTTGCAATTAAGGCCCGCTGCGAACAGGGGTGGCTTGGAGGCTTGCGATGAACCGAATGCAACGGGGTATTGTCGCGGGCCTGTGGCTTTTGCCCGGCTCAGGGCTGGCCCAACAACTGCCACCACAGGCGGAACGGGCGGCAGAACTGTCAAAGATCATCGCAAGTGACGCTGTGACGCGTGGGTTGAAGGACGAGGCGATCATTCGCATCGAAAGCCTGACCAGCAGGGCCTATCGCATCGCAAGTGACAACTGCACGGTGATGGTCAAAATCGTGGATGACATGACCCCCACCCCACGCGTCGGGCCACGGCAGTTTGATGTGATGGTCACAGGCGTGACCTGCGGCTAAGGTTACCGCAGGGCCATGCAGGCGCGGCCCTTTACAGCCGCACCACGCGCACTTCGCTGCCCTTGGCCGACAGTGCGATTTCGCCCCGGCAGAGCCGCAAGGCATCATCGCCAAACGCCTCGGCCCGCCAGCCTTTCAGCGTATCCAGATCGCGTGTGCCGCTGGCAATCGCATCCAGATCAGACGCCGACGCAATCAAACGCGGGGCCACGCCCAAGCTTTCTGACTTCGCCTTCAAAAGCACCCGTAACAGGTCTGCCAAGGCCGGGTTCACCTGCATCTGGTCGCGCCCTGCATCCACCTTGGGCATGTCTTCTGCCTTCATTTCCATCCCAGCCTTCACCGCCGCCAGAATCCCATCCGCAATTTCAGGCTTGCGCCCTTCGCGCATCAGCAGGCGTGACCGGCCCAGTTCTTCCACCGAGGCAGGCCGCGTGCTGGCCAGTTCCAGCAGCGCATCATCCTTCATCACACGGGCACGCGGCACGTTGTTGGTCTGTGCATAGCTTTCGCGAAACTGCGCCAAGGCCTTGACCACCGCCAGAAACCGCCCCGACGTCGTGCGGGTCTTGATCCGTTCCCACGCGTCATCGGGATGCACAGTATAGGTCGCGGGCTCCGTCAGCACCGCCAACTCCTCGCCCACCCAATGCGAACGGCCATTCCTGGCCAGCGTGGCCGCCAGAAATTCATAGATCACCCGCAGATGCGTCACATCCGCAATCGCATAATCCGCCTGCGCCTGCGTCAGCGGGCGGCGTGACCAATCGGTAAAGCGCGAGGTTTTATCAAGGTCAGCCTTGGCGATCTTTTTCACCAGCGTCTCATACCCCACCTGTTCGCCAAACCCGCAGACCATGGCTGCAATCTGCGTATCGAACAGCGGTTTGGGGAACACGCCCCCCTCGACAAAGAAAATCTCAAGGTCTTGGCGGGCTGCGTGAAATACCTTGACCGTGGCGGTGTGGCGGAACAGATCATAGAGCGGTTCCATCGACATGGTATCGCCCGCAATTGGGTCTAC
>JANNBG010000598.1:0-2327 GCA_031385205.1 Rhodobacterales bacterium | reverse complement strand
CCCGCAAGGTGCTGGCCTGGCGCATATCGAACACGTTGGAGGCCGAGTTCTGCCTCGATGCGCTGAACGAGGCCATCCACAAGTTCGGCCCGCCCGAGATCATGAATACCGACCAGGGCTCGCAGTTCACGTCCTTCGACTGGACCGACCGGCTGAAGCGGGCAAAGACCAAGATCTCCATGGACGGCAAAGCCCGCTATCTGGACAACCCTCGGGCATTCACTTGGACCAATGGCGTTCATGCCCTCGACATGTCACGTCTTTGGCGGTCGCTGAAGTATGAATGCGTCTATCTGCACGCCTGGGAAACCGGTTCTCAGGCAAGGGCAGGCGTCGGACGCTGGTTCACCTTCTACAACCACCTGCGGCCCCACGCCGCCCATGGCGGTCAACCGCCCGCCGTGGTTTACTTCAACGCAATCGAAACCGATCAGCAGGTGCAGGCCGTAGCTTAAATCAACCCGGAAACTGTCCAAGTGTTGGGGAGTAGCTCAGTCACAGGTTCAAATCCTGTTCCCGAAACAAAAAATAGAAACGAATACAAGACGTTACGAGCCGCGCTCCGGGCGGCTTTTTGCGTTCCTCGCTTGGCCGCGGAAACGCTCTGAAAGCAACAGCCGCGACGTCAGATGGCGGCAACGCGTGCGACCTGCTGCCTTGCGGGAGGAAAGGGTTCGGGTGATACTCTCGTCATGATGCTTGCAACCATTTTCACATTATCGGGTCTGTGGCTGCACTGTCGGAGGTGGCATGATTGGCCGGATTGATCTGAACGCGGATCTTGGCGAAGGGCTGGGGGATGATGCGGTGTTGTTGGGCGTTGTGACCAGTGCGAATGTGGCCTGTGGTGGGCATGCAGGCGATGATGCGACGATGCGGCAGACCCTGGGGCTGGCGATGGCAGGGCATGTGCGGGTTGGGGCGCATCCGGGATATGCGGACCGGGCGGGATTTGGGCGGCAGATCATCGCGATGACGCTGAACGACATTGAGATGCTGGTGGCAGGGCAGGTTGCGGCATTGGTCGGGCATGCGGCGCAAGTGGGCTCGCGGGTGGGGTATGTGAAGGCGCATGGGGCGCTGGCCAATCTGGCGGCGGATGATGCGGATGTGGCGTCCGCAGTGGCACGGGGGGTGCGGGCGGTATCGGCTGATCTGGCCTTGCTGGCGATTTCGGGCACAGCACAGGAAACGGCGGGGCGGGTGGCGGGGCTGGATGTGTTCAGCGAAGTGTTTGCGGACCGGGCCTATCTGCCAAACGGGCGACTGGTGCCGCGCAGTCAGGTGGGTGCGATGATCCATGATGCAGATATGGCGACAGGGCGGATGCTGCGGTTTCTGGACACGGGGCTGATGCCGGTACTGGACGGGGGGCAGGTGGCTTTGGCAGCGCAGTCGATTTGTGTGCATGGTGATAGCCCGGGGGCGGTGGCGATGGCTGTTGCGTTGCGGCGGGCGCTGCTGGGGGCGGGTGTAACGCTGGCGGCGTTTGTCTGATGGGGCTGCGGTACACGCCGGTGGCGGATCATGCGGTGCTGGTGGAGTTTACGGACCTGCCGCAAGAGATGGCACTGGCGCGGGTGCGGCATCTGGATGCGGCTGTGGCACAGGCGGCCTTGCCGGGGGTGCGGGAGTGCGTGCCAGCGATGGTCAGTCTGCTGGTGTGTTTTGACCCCATAGTGACGGATCATGTGGCCATCACGCGTGGGTTGCAGGCGTTGGAGGGCGTGGTCATGCCCCTGCATGCGGTGGCCAAGGTGCATGCGGTGCCGCTGTGTTACGAGGCGGATGTGGCGCCTGATCTGGCCGAGGTGGCGGCGCGCGTGGGGATGAGCGTGGAGGCGGTGATCGCGGCGCATCTGGCGGGGGAATACTGCGTCTTTATGTACGGCTTTGCGCCGGGATATGCCTATCTGAACGGTGTGCTGCAGTGCCTGCATCTGCCACGCAAACCGGCGGCAAAGCGCGGGGTGGCGGCGGGCAGTGTGATCGTCGCGGGTGGGCAATGCCTGATGACGACGCTGGTGATGCCGACAGGCTGGTGGATCATCGGGCGATCACCGGTGCGGGTGCTGCAGGATGATGCGGCGCGACCGTTTCTGTTTAATGTGGGCGATCATGTGCGGTTTCACCGCATCACGCGCACGGCGTTGGAGGCGGCATGGCAATCCTGAGGGTGGTGCAGGTCGGCCCGCAGGTGACCCTGCAGGATGCGGGGCGGTTTGGCCACATGCGCTGGGGTGTGCCTGCGTCAGGGCCGATGGACCGGGGCGCGGCACGGGCGGCACATGCGGCGCTTGGCAATGTGGCGGACGCGGCGGTGATCG
>JANNBG010000514.1:0-2503 GCA_031385205.1 Rhodobacterales bacterium | reverse complement strand
TGATCACTTGCGCGCGGACACCGGGTCAGACCGCTATGGCTTCATCGCCCAACATCGCGGCATGTTCAGCCGCATTGGTATCTCCGAGGCGCAGGTAGATGCCCTTCGTAAAGATCATGGCATTTACATGGTCGGCGATTCGCGCATCAACATCGCAGGCCTGAACGCCCGCACCGTGCCCATCCTTGCCAAGGCCATCGTTGCCGTGGGCGGATAGGCTTTCTGTTCGTAAAAATACTCAACTGCCCCAACGCCAGCCCCAGATGATCATCTGAGAAAAACCTTGCGGCCCAGCCGCGCTATTCAATAACCGCGAAAAAAGGCCCGGACGCTGCGTGCGAGCCGGGCCTTGCAGTTTGGCACCTTGGGGGGAGGACCCTTGGCGCGTCGTCTCTGGGCCGATACCCCGGCCCAGCCGTAATCACATGTTGTAGGCGGACTCGCCGTGTGACGTCTGATCCAGCCCCTGACGTTCATTCTCTGCCGATGGCCGCAACCCGAACACCATCTTGATGACATAAAACAGCACCAGCGACACCACGCCCGACCAGATCACCGTCACACCAACGGCCTTGAACTGCGTGATGACCTGCGCCGCCATGTCATACGTCCCCACAATCGCCGGGAACACGGTATAGTCAAAGAAGCCCTGACCACCCAATGACGGGTCCGCCACGATGCCTGTGCCAATCGCACCCACCATGCCGCCAATGCCATGCACCCCGAACACATCAAGGCTGTCGTCATAACCAAAGGCTTTTTTGACTGTGGACACAAACATGTAGCACACCGGTGACACGATCAGGCCCAACGCGATGGCCCCCATCGGTGATGCAAAGCCCGACGCCGGTGTAATGGCAACCAAGCCTGCAACAGCGCCTGTGACAGCACCCAGCAAGGACGGACGCCCATGCCGCAACTGTTCTACAATGCACCAGGACAAGGTGGCCGCTGCCGTTGCCACAAAGGTGTTCAGGAAGGCCAAAGCCGCAATCCCGTTCGCCTCGAGGTTAGAGCCTGCGTTAAAGCCGAACCATCCCACCCATAGCAACGCCGCACCCACCATCGTCAAGGTCAGGCTATGCGGTGGCATCGGTTCCTTGTTGAACCCAACGCGAGGGCCAATGACCAGGCAACCGATCAGACCTGCGATGCCGGCATTGATGTGCACAACCGTGCCACCTGCAAAGTCCAGCGCACCCCAGCCCCACATCATGCCATAATCACCCGGCAAATCAGCCAGGAAGTCCGGTCCTGCCCAGTACCACACCATATGCGCGATCGGGTAATAGGCCAGCAACGACCACCCCATGACAAACAGCATCAGCGGCCAGAACTTGATCCGCTCCGCAAAGGCGCCGACGATCAGCGCCGGTGTGATACAGGCGAAGGTCATCTGGAAGATCACGAATGTGTATTCCGGGATGTAGACGTTGTTCGAAAATGTTGCGGCAAAAGTGCCCGCATTCACATTCGCCAGAAACGCCTTGGACAACCCGCCAATGTAAGGCGACCCGGTGGTGAAGGCGAGGCTGTAACCCACCACGACCCACATGATGGCCGTGATCGACACGATCATGAACACCTGCATCAGCAGGCTGAGCATGTTCTTCGTACGCGCCAAGCCGCCGTAAAACAGTGCCAGCGCAGGGATCGACATTAGCAGCACAAGTGCCGAGCTGACCAGCATCCACGTCGTATCGCCTTTGTTGACCATGCCGGCCATTGCGGCCACATCCGGGTTCTTGATCGGGCCTGCGGCGTCTTGCGCCCAGGCGGGCAAGGCTGCCAACGCGCCAAGCGCGCTGAGGCCCGCATATTTCATCGTGTCTCTCATTTGTGTGGTTTCCCCTTACCCGCAACCGTCACAGCGCGTCGTCGTTGATTTCGCCGGTCCGCACGCGCACAGCGTGGCTGACATCCAGCACAAAGATCTTGCCGTCGCCGATCTTGTCGGTCTTGGCGGTTTTGGCGATGGTATCGACCACGGCCTCGGCCAATGCATCGCTGACCACGATTTCCAGCCTGACCTTGGGCACGAAATTCACCGCATATTCGGCACCGCGATAGATTTCCGTATGGCCGGACTGGCTGCCAAAGCCTTTGATCTCGGTCACCATCATGCCGCGCACGCCAATGGTCGTCAGCGCCTCGCGGACTTCCTCCAGCTTGAACGGTTTGATCGCTGCAATGATGAGTTTCACGTCGCTCCCCTTTTCATTGGCCAATGCCCGTAGCCGGACCGTTGCAGGCATGAAGGAAGGGTTGATGCGGGTGATACAAGCACAGGCAGGCGCACATCCGCTGGAAATCAGGCATGATTGCACAATTTTTGCACAGTCACGAACTTATGCTCACTTTTTATGCGAACAGAAAACGCGAATCGCAACGTCCACTGCTCCACATTTCCTTCACAGTTGGCTAAGGTAGCGGCGCAAACAGACGTGTAACACGCAGGCAGGGCAGGCATGGCAGTATCGGGAAAAGGGCGTGGCGGGATGGT
>JANNBG010000508.1:0-2378 GCA_031385205.1 Rhodobacterales bacterium | reverse complement strand
GCGGTTCGGCAGACGGATGTGGCCCAAATCGAGCGGTAACAGAAGATGCGGGTAAAGTGTCATGCCAGTCTCCTTGTGACCCCCAGGATGGCAAGCCCTGCGCGCCACGTCAGCCAAAACCCAACGTCACACCTTCCTCTGTTCGCAACTATCTTCGGGGGGTGAGGATGACGGCGTTCATAAGGTTTGACATGGGGGCGAAAAAAGCCAAGCAAAATCAGGTGCTTGTCGAAGGGCCATTTCACAAGGTTTGCAACTTTTGAGGGTGTTCAGCCGGTGTTGTGGCCACTGCAACTTTCAGTGTCAACGGAAAATGCAATGAAATCAATGGTGCGAAATTCTATAAAGCACAAAATCGGGAACGATTCAGTTCCCGTTTCCCGTTTGCGTTAGGCAAAAACAGAACGCTTAACGGTCAGCCAATGACTGTCATATGAGCTTCCCGACGCTCAGCATTGAACTCACGCTTGAACCTGCCAGCCCGCTCGAAAGCTGCATTCCGCACAAACTCAGAGAACGCTTCAGTTCCCGCCGTGAGGCCATTGAATTCAGTCCCAAGCTTTGCCTCATCCTTCAAGTCTTCAATCAGGGACGCAAACGCTCGGAACGCCAGTTCATAGGCGAGTTCGACTTTTGAGTCCAACACCCCGAACAAAATCGTATCGGCGCTCAGACCCAAAGCCCTTGAAAGTGATGCAATCGAAATGGCTCGCGGCGAGCTGGGACCAGCAAGATACTTCTCCATGGAACTCTTGGAGACACCTGACATTCGCGCCATGTCGCTAACTGTCAAATTTCGCGCGGCCATAATCGTGTGCAACAGGGACGAAAGATCTAAGCTCTCGATAGGTGGTTGATCACTGCCCAATCTACGCTTATCCTCAACCTGCTATTGTAAACCGTAAATAAATACGGTATTCAGTAACAAAGCATACAGGGCACCGCCTTGGTTTGCAAGAGTGGGGCGAGAATGACAGGGCTGGCGGCGGCAAAAGACTTGATGGGCGTTGGCCGGATTCCCGGAAGTAAACCGGCCTGTCTTGCTTGGCATAAGCGCCATAGCATAGCTCCAATCAGAGTGGGGGCGTCATTCCTCTTTCCCGTGTCCAATCTACCAGAGCAAGAACGGCAGTCCCTGCTATCAACAGAGATTGCCACCATGGACTTGCCGCAAGGCACCTATGATGAAGCCGCGCATGCAGACTTTGCGACCTTGCCTGCGACCATGCGCGCCGGGGCTGAACGCAAGGCTGATATCGCGCGGGTGCTGGTGTCTGCGGGCAAGGGGCTTTCGTGGGCGGAAAAGGCCGCGCTGATCACCCGCCAGTTCGGCAGTGACGGGGTGTCAAAGGCCTCTTTAATGCGCATTGCAAAGGCGGTTGAAGGGGTGGACCCGATCAACTTTGCCCCGTCGCTGGTTGCGGATTATCGGCTGCAATGCCCACCACCCGCGCCGATGTCGGATGGGGCATGGTCGTTCTTCATGACCACGATCCGGGACGCGGGGGAAGGCTTTCCGCTGATACAGGCGTGGCGCGATGTCCGCGACGTGAAGGCGCAGATAGGATGGGACTGGCCAAGCTGGCCAACTGTCTTTCGGCGCTGGCAAAGCCTGCCGGTGGCACAACAGCTTCACGCGCGCATCGGGCATGCGGAAACGGTAAAGCGCATGGCGCAACCGGCGCTGCGCGACTAGACCACGATCCTGCCGCTGGAATGGGTGTCGCTCGACGGGCAGACAAAGGACTTTTGGGCACACAACGGCGATGGCAAACCGCGCCGGTATACCTTTCTTGCACTGGTGGATTGCGCGACGAATTATGTGCTGGCATGGGAACTTACCGAGCATGAAAACGCCCGCTCTACGGTGCGGCTGATTGCGCGGACGTGCCAGACTTACGGCAACTTTGACCGCCTCTATACTGACAACGGGTCCGCATTTGCTGGGCATCTGGTGGCAGGCGGTGCCTTGCACCGTTTTCGCAACTCTGGCAGCGCCATTGATGGGGTGAAGCCCTTGGGCATCCGCCATCATCTGGGCATTCGGCTGCACTTTGCGCTTCCCGCCTACGGTCAGGCCAAGACGGCGGAACGCACGTTTGCAAGCCTGTCACGGGTGATTTATGACCGGCCAGAGTTCAAGGGCGCGCATGCGGGCCATGCGCCGGGCGTTGCACCCGACGCCAGCGTCATGCCCGTGCATCTGGACGAGGCAATGGCGGTCTTGACCCGTGAAGTGCATCGCCACAACGCAGAAACTGGCAGGCGCGGCCAAGGCATGCGGGGGCGCAGCTATCAGGATGTCTTCACGGCGGGGCTGGTCCTGCGTATGCGCAGGCAACCATCCGCGCGGCAGCTCTATCTTGCCGGTCTGATCT
>JANNBG010000483.1:0-4647 GCA_031385205.1 Rhodobacterales bacterium | reverse complement strand
CCTGCTGCAACAAGACATCCTGCCGGAACGGGTGGCCTTTGCCCTGGCGGTTTTTGCGGGGGTGTTCTTTACGGCGGTGCTGGCGATGGCGGGCCCGTTGCGCGTGATGCAAGCAGGGATGGGCGCGTTGGGCGTGGCGGTGCTGGTGGCGGTGCTGCTGTCCTGGGCGGGATTGCGGTTTGCGGCGGTTGAAGGCCTGCTGAACGGGCCGATGCATGCGATGGCGGGGTTTGCGGTGGCGGCGTTGCCCTTGCCGTTCATCATTGCGTGGCATGGGGCGGGGTTACGGGATTACCCGACGCTGTTCACGGCGACATGGGGCATCATCGTGCGGACGGGCGCGGCCGTTGTGTTCACGGGGCTGGTGTGGGGGATTATCGCGCTGTCGAACGTGCTGTTGGGCATTGTGGGGCTGCGGGTGATCGACACCCTGCTGGATATTGACGTGGTGCCTTGGTTAATCACGGGGGTGACCTTTGGCATTGCCTTGGCGGTGGTAGAGGAATTGCGGGACTATGTGTCACCGCGTCTGATCCTGCGCTTGGTGCGGCTGCTGGTGCCGGTGGTGTTGGTGGTGATGGTGGTGTTCTGTGTGGCGCTGCCGGTGCAGGGCTTTTCGGGCGTGTTCAACAGTCTGTCGGCGGCGGCGACGTTGCTGACGATGGTTGGGGCGGGGGCGGCGCTGGTATCAACGGCGATTGACCGGGATGATGCGGAGGCAACGCAAAGCGCGCCTTTGGCATGGGCGACCCGGGCTTTGGCGGTGATCCTGCCGGTGCCTGCAGGGTTGGGGGCCTATGCGGTATGGCTGCGCGTGGGGCAATATGGCTGGACGCCGGAGCGGGTGTTCGCAGCTTTGGCAGCACTGATGGCGGTGGGGTATGCGGTGTTTTACTGCGGGGCTGTGCTGCGGCGCGGGGCGTGGATGGCGCGGGTGCGGCAGGTGAATATCGGCATGGCGGTGGGGGTGTTTGCGTTATCTGTGCTGTGGCTGACGCCGGTGTTGAATGCAGAACGGATCGCAGCGGGCAGTCAGGTGGCGCGGCTGACTGCGGGCACGTTGACGGCGGAAAACGTGGAGCCCTATGACTATCAGGATTGGGGGTTGGCGGGGGCGGATCTGTTGGAAGCCTTGCGGATCAAGTCGGAAGAACCGGGGCAAGAGGCGCTGGCAAGCCGCCTTTTGGGTACGGCCGCGCCACCACCAAGGGCAGAGGTGACAGACGCAGACATCCGTGCGGCCCTGGTGGAGTTCATGCCGTTGCAACCCACGACGGCGGGGGCGGCGCGTGACAGGCTTTTCTCGGCCGTGGAGACAAGCGAGCTGGGCGTTTGGCTGGACGCCTGCCGCGTGGCGTTGCCCAGTGGCAAGCCGGGATGCGTGATGATCGTGGCCGATCTGCTGCCCAACGTGCCGGGGGACGAGGTGGTTGTGGGGCAATACTATAGCTATGACGGATCATCGGGTTATGCGAATTACGAACTTCTGTATATCGGCGGGGGGCGGCTCAATCGCAGTGCCATGGCACCGCCCATCCTTGCGCCCAATGTCAGTCTTGACGATGCCACGGTGATGACGGCCTTGCAGATAACGCGGCCCGTCATCAAACCTGTGCCGTTGAACATGATCGACGGGGCGGGTTTCCGGGTGATGGTGTCGCCGGATTTTATGTGGACGCAGCCCTGACCGGCATCAGCCGATTGTTAAGACCTTTGGCCTAGGTTCAGGGGAATCGGAAGGAACTGGGTCAGCGGCATGCATGGGTTGGTCAACAGGGCGGTGCAGTGCTTTTTGCGCGATACCTATGGGTATGATCTGTGGTTGCGGGTGGCGCGCGATGCTGGTGTGCCTGCCGTAGGTTTTGAAACCATGGTGGTCTACGATCTGGTCATCACACAACGGGTATTGGCCGCTGCCGCCGTGCATCTGAACCGCCCGCGTGAAGCGATGCTTGAGGATCTGGGGACCTACCTTGTATCGCACAAAACAGTAGAAGCGTTGCGGCGTCTGTTGCGCTTTGGCGGGGTGACGTTCACGGATTTCCTGCTGTCCCTCGAAGACCTGCCGGATCGCACGCGGATGGCGCTGCCCGACCTTGTGTTGCCGCGCATGACGCTGGATGAGGCGGGGGCTGATCTGTTTCAACTGACGGTGCAATCTGCGGTGGAGGGTGCGGGGTTTGTGCTGCTGGGCCTGTTGCGGGCGATGGCAGATGATTATGGCGCGTTGGTCTTGTTGGACCATGGTGGTGTGGTGGCGGGGGCAGAGGTTTTGCATATCAATGTGCTGGATGGCAGCTTTGCCGAAGGGCGGCGGTTTGATCTGGCGTCGGCCACGGGGATGGTCGCATGATGGATGGCGGCCTGCGCGTGCCCGATCTGTACCTGTCACTGCCGGCCTTGGACAGCCTGATGCCAATGCATTTGTGCGTTGATGCGATGGGGCGTGTGATGGCGGCGGGGCCGACACTGGCCAAGCTGTTCCCGGATCAGGCGCTCATGGGGGGCAACCTGTTCGATCTGTTCGATCTGCGCCGCACGGGGGCAATTACGACGATGGCGGCAGTGATGGCGCGTTTGGGCCAGCGCCTGACCCTGACACAACGCGAGGGCGGTGTGGTACTGCGCGGATTGGCCTTACCCTTGGCGGATGGCGGCGGTCTGGTCCTGAATCTGTCCTTTGGCATTGGGGTGATTGATGCGGTGCGGAGGTATGCCCTGACCAATACGGATTTTGCGCCCACAGACCTGACGGTTGAACTGCTGTATCTGGTGGAGGCAAAGTCAGCGGTGATGTCGGAACTGTCAGCCTTGAATGCGCGGCTGGAAGGGGCAAGGTCGGTGGCCGAAGAACAGGCGCTGACCGATACGCTGACCGGGTTGCGCAACCGGCGGGCCATGGACGTGGCGCTGGCAAGGCTACTGGCGGAGGGGATGCCCTTTGCGCTGGTGCATATCGACCTCGATTTCTTTAAGGCGGTGAATGACACGCTGGGCCATGCGGCCGGGGACCATGTGCTGCGCGAGGCGGCGCTGGCGCTGACCGTAGCCACGCGGGGGGATGATACGGTGGCACGCGTGGGCGGGGATGAATTCGTGATCCTGCTGCCGGGGCAAACGGATACGCTGCGGTTGCAGGGGATTGCGGACCGCATCATCGCGCGGCTGGAACGGCCGATCCCATTTGAGGGTGAGATGTGCCGCATTTCGGGCAGCATTGGCATGACGGTGAGAATGGCGGGTGCGGCTGACGTCGCGGAAGACATGCAGGCGCGGGCTGACCAAGCGCTCTATGCATCAAAACGTGCGGGACGGGGGCGTGCGACGGTGTGGCAGCCCGACACAAGCACAGTGGTTGACGCGTCGGGCGCAATTGGGTGACAAGGGCGGCTGATGCGGGGTGGGTGAAACCACCATGCATGCCCCTGTGCCAAAGAGGTGACCACGATTCCACGCTGCATTCTGCATATCGGTTGGCACAAGACCGGGTCCACTGCGCTGCAAGCATTTCTGAGCGATTGCGCCCCGGCGCTGACCAAGGCGGGTTTCCACTATCCCAGTTTCAAGGCCAATCATTCGGATATGCTGGTGTCGGCTGTGGCAGCGCCGGATCGTGCGACCTATGCGGAGTATTTCACACCGGCCACCGCGGGGCATGAGGGCGAAGATCGCAAGACCGCCGCACGGCGCATTTTGCGTGATCTGCTGGACCCTGTGGATGATGCAACGCTTGTGCTGTCGGGCGAGGACTTATGCCTGTTGGCGTTTGACGAAGTGCGGCGTCTGCACACGGCCCTGAACGCAGTTTATGAGGATATTACGGTCGTGGCGTATGTCCGCCAGCATGCGGATTATGCGCGAAGTGCGATGCAGCAACTGTTGCGGATGGGATATCAGGCGGAAGAGGTGATGAGGCCGGGGCCAGCAGACCTGCTGGTGTTGGGGCTGCTGCCGGATTATGCGCGAAGGGTGGAGATCTGGCGCAGGGTCTGCGGGGCGGAAAATGTGGTGCTGTGCGATTATGATGCGCTGGTGGCAGAGGGGCAGTCCATTGCGCAGCATTTCACGGATACGTGGCTGCAACCGGGGCTTTATACGCAACTGATGCAGGGGCGCGAGGCCACGCCGCGGATCAATGCGGCGGTTTCGGCCCCGGCGGCCTATCTGATGCAACAGATGAACCGGGCCCAGCCAATGCTGCGGGGCGGACGTCGCAATCCGGGTTTCGTGTTCAACCGGCAGGCATGGGTGGCGGATGTGCGCGGTGCGCCAATGACCTTGCCGTCAGAAATGGCAGGGCCTGTGGTGGCAGCAATGCAGGCGGATGAAGCGGTGTTTCATGCGATGGGGAAGGCTGCGGCAGCGCCTTTGGCAACGGATTTCCAGCAATCTGTGGGGCAGATGTTTGCCGGGGATGACCTGCTGGACGATCTGGCGGGGGCACTGGACAAGGCGGTCACATCAGCCATCACCAATCTGGCGCGGGAAAAGTTCTTTGCATTTTTGCCAAAGCTGCGAGACGAAAGAGACCGGGCAAGTGCGGTGGCACAGATGCATGTGGCGCTGTTCCTGTTGCCGGATCTGCCACGCCTGATTTCCTGTGGCTTTGCGTTGCACACTGTGGGTGAGTTAGCCTTGGCCAAGGCC
>JANNBG010000439.1:0-3230 GCA_031385205.1 Rhodobacterales bacterium | reverse complement strand
ATCCGGCGGTGAGCCGCGTGGAGGATGCACCGATGTTGCGCGGGTTGATTACGCGGATCAACGGGCGGCCGGCGGCAGAGGTGGTGGGGGACCATTGGGTTATTCAGGGTGACCGGGGGGTGACGTATTCGGACACGCTGCCGGACAATGCGACGATCACGGCGGGGACGTTCTGGCCTGCGGGGTATGTGGGGGAGGCGCAGATCAGCTTTGCGGCGGAAGAGGCCGAGGAGATGGGGCTGAAACTGGGCGACCGGATGACGGTGAACATTCTGGGGCGGGATGTGGAGGCCACGATCACCAGTTTCCGCGCGGTGGATTTCTCATCCGCCGGGATGGGGTTTGTGATGGCGATGAACCCCGCGGCGCTGGCGGGGGCACCGTCGACATCCATCGCGACGGTCTATGCGGAGCCTGCGGCGGAGGGGAAGATCTTGCGGGATCTGTCACGGGCCTATCCGAACATCACGGCGATCCGGGTGCGCGATGCGATTGACCGGGTGACAGAGGCCTTGGGCGCGATTGCGACGGCGACGGCGTGGGCGGCTTCGGCGACGTTGCTGACGGGGTTTATCGTGCTGATCGGTGCTGCGGCGGCGGGGGAACGCGCGCGGGTCTATGAAGCGGCGGTGTTAAAGACGCTGGGCGCGACGCGGGGCACGATTTTGGGGTCATTCGCGCTGCGGGCGGGGTTGATGGGGGCGGCGGCGGGGGTGGTGGCGATACTCGCCGGGGCCTTGGCGGGCTGGGCGGTGATGGTGTGGGTGATGGAGGCGGAGTATGCGTTCGAGCCGGTGAGTGCGGTGGCAATCGTCTGCGGCGGGGTGTTGGCGACGCTGGTGGCAGGGCTGGCCTTTGCGTGGCGGCCACTGGCGGCACGACCCGCGCAGGTGCTGCGGGGGGTGGAGTAGGGGGGCGGCTCGTCCGCCCTTGCGGGCGACCTCGCGATGGCGAGTGCCGGGCTGAAGCCCGGCCTACGGTAGCGATGGTCAGGTGCCCTTGGTGATCAGCCAGTCCAAGGCCCGGATCGGCAGGATGCGCCTTGCGATGGCCATGAGGGTGGTGGGGGTGGTGACGAAATACCTTGCCTTGGGGCGGCGGCTTTCCAAGGCCCGGATCAGTTTGGCCGTCACCGCCGATGACGGCAGTTCAAACCGATCCGGCCCGGATTTTTCATACAAGCGACCGCGCAGGGCCACATAATCGTCGCGCCGGGCCGAATTTTCCCAATCAATCCAGCGTTCGAAGTGGGGAATGGCGTTTTCGCGGATGCGGGTGCCGATGGGGCCGGGTTCGATCAGGATGATGTCGATGCCGGTGCCGCGCATCTCGATCCGCAGCACATCGGTCAGCCCTTCCATCGCGAATTTCGTGGCTACATAGGCCCCGCGCCATTGCATGCCGACGAGGCCAAGAACGGAGGAGTTGTTGATGATGCGCCCGTGCCCTTGGGCGCGCATGACGGGGATCACGCGGCGGGCGAGATCGTGATAGCCAAAGAGGTTCACCTCGAATATCGCGCGCAGGGCACCACGGGGCAGGTCTTCGACGGCACCGGGGCAGGCATAGGCGCCGTTGTTGAACAGCGCGTCCAAGGTGCCGTCTGTGGCGGTCAGAACATCGGCCAGAGCGGATTCAATGCTGGCCTCATCGGCGTAATCCAGCAGGAAACTGTCAAAGCCTTCGGCGCGCAGACGGTCGACATCGCCCTGTTGGCGGCAGGTCGCAAAGACGCGCCAGCCGCGCGCGCGCAAGGTTTGGGCGGCATCGAGGCCAATGCCAGAGGAGCATCCGGTGATGAGGATTGATTTTGGTTGCATGGACCTGCCCTTTTTGCCCTGTGGTAGGGGCAAACCGGGCGCAAGGCAAATGGGCTGTTATGGTGCCGTGGCGGTAAGGAATTCGGTGGAGACATAGCCTTCGAGCCCGTCGCCTTCCATGCGGATGCGCGACCAGCCAGTGTCATCCTGCCAGACCACGGTGACAGCCTCGCCGCGCGAGAGTTTGGTCAGCACAGGGTTTTCGCGGCCTGGACCTTCGCGCACGTTGACGGACCGCCCGGCGATGTAGGCCAATGTGCCATCGGTGGCGGCGGGTGCCGGTTCTGTGGCGGGGGCCGTGGCATCGCTGTAGGTGGCGAGCGAAAACACCGGGTTTGCGGCGTTTTCGACGGGGTCTGCGGGCTGTGTGACGACGACAGGTGTGGCCACAGGGGCCACATCGGCGGGGGCTGCAGAGGGGGGCGATGCGAGCAGGATTTCAGGTTCTGCCGGGGTTACAACAGCGGGCGCGGGGTTTGTCGCCGCCTCTCGTGCCGCCTGCGCCAGACCGGGGCGCAACTGGCCACGATCCTGCCCGCCGACCATCATGGTCGCGAACATGCCCATACACAGGAGTGCCGTTAATTTGAACATCTGTTACCCCACACACTGTGTGGCATTTAACATGATTCGTCCCCTGGCATAGGGGTAAAATCCTGCAAATTCCCCGTGGCGTCTTGGCGTTGCAAAACCGTCTGGACCCCTGCGGTTTGCCACACTACACAACATCCATGAAAAAGACGCCTGATGACCCCAAGATAGAGCCAATTCCCGTGTCCGAACCGCTGGCGCGGGCGATTGGTGAGCGGTATCTGACCTATGCATTATCGACCATCATGCACCGGGCACTGCCGGATGCACGCGATGGGCTGAAGCCTGTGCATCGGCGGATTCTGTATGCGATGCGGGAACTAAGGCTGTCCGCCACCGGGGGGTTCCGCAAGTCGGCCAAGATTTCCGGCGATGTGATGGGCAACTATCACCCGCATGGGGACGTTGCGATTTACGATGCGATGGCGCGGTTGGCGCAGGATTTCAACGTGCGCTATCCGCTGGTGGATGGGCAGGGAAACTTTGGCAACATCGACGGGGATAACCCGGCGGCGAGCCGCTATACCGAGGCGCGGCTGACGGCGATTGCCGAGACGCTGATGGAAGGGCTGGCGGAAAACGCGGTGGATTTCCGGCCGAACTATGATGGCACGCTGGAAGAGCCGGTGGTGATGCCTGCGGCGTACCCGAACCTGCTGGCCAATGGGAGCAGCGGGATTGCGGTGGGGATGGCGACGAACATCCCGCCGCATAACCTGGACGAGTTGATATCGTGCTGCATTGCGATGATAGCGGTGCCGGACTTGTCGGATGACGCGTTGGTCGACCATATTCCGGGGCCGGATTTCCCGTCGGGTG
>JANNBG010000425.1:0-4822 GCA_031385205.1 Rhodobacterales bacterium | reverse complement strand
AAGACCCATTCCCAAATGACCGAGCTTACGCCAGTGACCGAGCCTACCAAAATCACCCAGCCCGACGCACAAACAGTCACCTCCGTGAAACACTGGACCGACCGCTTGTTTTCGTTCCGCGTCACGCGCCCTGCGAGCCTCCGCTTCCGTTCCGGCGAATTCGTTATGATCGGCCTGCTCGGAGATACCGGCAAACCCCTGCTGCGCGCCTATTCCATCGCCTCCCCCGCCTGGGATGACGAGCTGGAGTTCTATTCCATCAAGGTGCCCGACGGCCCGCTCACATCCCGTTTGCAGCACATCAAACCCGGCGACCAGATCATCCTGCGCCCAAAACCCGTGGGCACGCTGGTGCATGATGCGCTACTGCCCGGCAAACGCCTGTGGTTTCTGGCCACGGGCACCGGCGTCGCCCCCTTTGCATCGCTGATGCGCGAGCCGGAAACGTACGAGAAATACGATCAGGTCATCATGATGCATACCTGCCGCGAAGAGGCAGAACTGGCTTATGGCCGTACCTTGGTGAACAGCCTGCAGGATGATCCGCTGATCGGCGAGTTGGTGGCAGGCAAACTGCTGTATTACCCCACCACCACGCGCGAAAACTCCGCGTTTATGGGGCGCATCACCGATAACCTGACCTCTGGCAAGGTTTTCGCCGACCTCAACCTGCCCGAAATGAACCCCGAAACCGACCGCGCCATGGTCTGCGGATCGCTCGCCTTCAATGTCGATGTCAAGGCCGTGCTGGAACGCTTTGGCCTGCGCGAAGGCGCGAATTCGGAACCACTGGAATATGTGGTGGAAAAGGCGTTTGTCGGCGACGGCATCTGAAGACACATCCAAAATGCAAAAACGCCGCGCCCTTTGACAGGCCGCGGCGTTTTGTGTGCCAATCGGCAGGCAGATTACATGCCCAAAGCGGCTTTCACGGTGGTGATTGTCGAAGCAACCAGTGCCGGATTGGCCTTTGCTGCGTCGACGGCTGCTTTCAGCGACGACTTGGTGGCCGCGTCCAGTGTCGATGCGTCGATCATCGCGGTGACGGCAACCGGGTCGAATGTTGCAGCGTCCAGTGCGGGCATTGCGTCCATCGTTGCAGCAGGCGCTGTTTCGGTCGTCGCAGCAGGCGCTGTTTCGGTCGTCGCAGCAGGCGCTGCTTCGGTCGTCGCAGCAGGTGCTGCTTCGGTCGTCGCAGCAGGTGCTGCTTCGGTGGTTGCAGCGCCGGTTGTCGTGGCCGCAGCGTCTACCGTAGCTTTGTTGCTACTATAATAATAGTAACCACCTGCAGCCAGCAGGATGACAACGGCGCCGATAAGAACGTTTCTGTTCATGGTCAAATCTCCGGAAAAAACCGCTGGAAAGATGCGGTTATGTGGATGCCATATGCCAGAAACGTGAGGCGTTGAAAAGGGTTCCCGCGCCGCAAAGCAGCAATCCGGCGGAATCCGGGTTGAAAGCCTGCGCACACAGGTCTAATTTGCGCGGATAATCAGAAACGATCAGAAGGACGTCCCACCATAGCCCGCAGACCCCACAACGCCCCGCCGCAACGTGAAACCGGCCCCCGCGTCAATGACCGCATCCGTGGCGGCGATATTCGCCTGATCGGGGCTGATGGAGAGAACGTTGGCGTTGTGTCGCCCGCGCGTGCCATGCAGATGGCCGAAGAGGCTGGACTCGACCTTGTGGAAATCTCGCCCAACGCCGAACCTCCCGTGTGCAAGATCATGGATTTCGGCAAATACAAGTACGAGACGCAAAAGCGCGAAGCCGAAGCGCGCAAAAAGCAGCACATTATCGAGATCAAGGAAATCAAGTTCCGTCCGGGCACCGATACGCATGATTACGACGTGAAAATGCGCTCTGTGCTGAAGTTTCTCGAAGAGGGCGACAAGGTCAAAGTGACCTTGCGCTTTCGTGGGCGCGAAATGGCGCACCAGGAACTGGGGTTGGAACTGCTGAACCGGGTGTCCGCAGATGTGGGCGACAATGGCAAGGTGGAATCCATGCCACGGCTGGAAGGCCGCCAGATGGTGATGATGATCGGGCCCAAGTAACGGATCCGATTTCCGGGCGGAAATCGACGTCGGAAACCATGCGGTTTCCGGCTTTTTTTATTGGGGGTCGCGCAGTTGTGGCCGGATGCTGATTTCTTTCAGCAACCCCCCAACGCCCATCTGTGCCACATCATCATCCGTCACCTCCAGCCCACAGGCAATGCGTTCCAGCACCCAATCGGCCCCGTTCAAGGCAGGTGATCGCGCGCATCCGGGCAGGCCGATGACAGGGCGGTGATGCAAAGCCCCCAGAAACAGCAGATTACCGGGGTCCACCGGCATGCCAAACCGTGCGACCGTGCCCCCGGCCAGACGCACGGCCTCTGGGGCGGTATCGTGCAGGTCAGATGTGGCCGATCCGGTCAGGATCAAAAGGATGTCGCCCCTTAGCGTGGCCAGCGCATGCGCCATGGCAGAGGTTGCATGTGCAGTGACAAGGGTGTCCGTCAGTGTGATGCCAAGTGCGCGCAACCGCGCCTCCACCGCACGCTTGCCCTTGGCGGTCAGTTTCACGTCCTGCCCCGGCACTTCGGTCAACAGCAAACAGGCCGTCATCCGCACCACAGGCCGGATGCGGAGGGCCGCATGCGCCACCACACAGGCCGCCACCAGGGCCGCATCCGGCACGGCATAGGCGATGATCTTGACCGTGCCGACCAGCGTGCCCGGTGCCACCCGCGCCATGGGTGGCAAGGTGGCCAGCGTGATGGCAGGATGAATGCGGTTCAGGCGGTGGATGGCGGCCACGTCCATCTGGACGATCCCCGGATAAGCGGCCTTCAGGTTCACCCGGCCCGTAAACGCCTCGGTCAGCGTCAGGCCCTGATCGCCGGGCACCAGCGCTTGGGCCAGACGCGTTGCGGCAATATCTTCGGCAATGTCATCGGTTGCAAGGCGGGCAACGGTGACCTCGGCAATCCCAGCCGCCTGCAACGTGGCAATATCAGCGGCGGTCAGGACCGCCCCCTTCCGCAGCCGCGCACCCGGCAAGGCCACCGAATGCCCGAGGATCGCCCCTTCTGCCGCCGCCAGCGGGACCACGCCAAACTTCATGCGCGGCGCAGCACTTGGGTGATTTGCGCCATGATGCTGACGGCAATTTCGGCCGGGCTTTTGGCGGCGATATCAAGGCCAACCGGCGCATGAATGCGGGTGATATCGGTGGCGCTAAAGCCTTGCGCTGAAAGCCGCTCCACCCGCTTGGCATGGGTGCGGGGCGACCCAAGGCAACCAAGGTAAAACACTTGCGAGCGCAGGGCAAAACGGATGGCCGGATCGTCCAGCTTTGGGTCATGCGTCAGTGTCACAATGGCCGTGCGGGCATCGGGTTTCAAACTGGCCAACGCCTCATCCGGCCAATCATGCAGGATCACCTCGCCCGGAAAGCGTGCTGCCGCGCCAAACGTTTCGCGCGGGTCGATCAGGGTGGGCGCATAACCGCAAGCGCGGGCAATGGTCAGCAGGGGCTGTGCGATATGCACAGCGCCCACCACGATCAGGCGCAAGGGCGGGTTATGCACAGCGATGAACCGGCCATCCTGTTCCATCCCCGACCGGTCCGTCCGCAGGCGCGCGATCACGGCGGGGTCTGTCGCATCCAGCGCATGCTGCCAGCCGTCCACCGTGGTCACCAAGGCCACGGCGCGGTTTGCCGCCCGCGCGGCAACCAGATCGGCCAGCAGGGTTTCGGGCAGGGCCTGCCCCGCCACAGGCACCACCATGATGCGGATGGTGCCACCACAGGCCAGCCCCACGGCAAACGCCTCATTATCGCTGACGCCATAGGTCAGCAGGCGCGGCACACCATCCACCAGCGCCTCCATTGCCTCGCCCACCACGGCGCCTTCAACACAGCCGCCGGACACGGACCCCATGATGTCACCGGTGCCCGATATCACCAACTGACTGCCCGCAGGGCGCGGGGCTGATCCCCAGGTTTCCACCACAGTCGCAAGTACTGCACCACGCCCCGCGCGGTGCCAATCAAGGGCAATTTCAGGTATCTGGTCGGCGTTCATGCGGCATCCCCCTGCCCCGATCATGACCCCAATCCGCGCAAAGAAAAAGGGGGGCCACCATGCCCCCCTTTTCCGTCGTCCCCAGCATGCCTTACCGCGATGCCGTCTGCATCAGCGGTGTCACCACCCGCACCACCGCCCGGCGGTTGGCGCGTTCATCGCCTTCGGTCTCGATCAGCAACTCGCCCTCGCCATACCCCTGTACCACCAGATTTTCCGGCGGCACGCCAAAGTATTCCGTCAGGGCCAGCGCCACCGATTCGGCCCGCCGGTCCGACAGCGCAAGGTTGGGCGCGGCCCCCCCCACAGCATCCGTATGCCCTTCGATCAGGAATACTTCCGACGGGTTGGCCGTAATCAGATCCGTCAGCAACGTGCCCAGATCGGCCAGCTTTTCCGCCTCGGTCGGTTTGATCGCCGCTGACCCGGAATCGAAGGTGATCGGCGCCACATCCACCGTCGCCGCCAATGCGCGCACCTCAGCAATCTCGCGGATTTGCCGCAGGCTGAACGCGCGGCCCAGACGCTTTGCCTCGGCTGCCGCCATCGCCGCCTTCAGCGCGGCATCGCCATCCGATGTGCTGATCGTCACGCGTTCGCGGCGCGGGGTCGGCAGGGTGGACACATCCACATAGGTTTCTGTGACCATATCGTCGATCAGCACGATCTCGCGCCCTTGGGCATCATAGGCCGCGCGGCGCAGCACCCGGCCCGATGCATCGCGGATGGTCACCACCTGGCTGC
>JANNBG010000381.1:0-4534 GCA_031385205.1 Rhodobacterales bacterium | reverse complement strand
GCAGACCGACACCTGAAACCGTTGGGCGACGTTGATGGAAATCAATGCGGGTCGCCGTTGTGGATGCAACTGTTCAGGCAGATTAAATTTGCTGCGTGCAGCCTTGCTGCAGTTTTGGTGGATGGTGCAGACGTATCATTGCCAAGGAATGTTGTGGGACGCAACGCGCGGCGGAGATGATCCAAGGGCCATCGCTGACGGCTTGTCAGAAGGCGAGGCATGTCATCACAGGCCCGCTGCGACCTCAACAAAGGAGACCAGACCATGGCAGACACCATACTAAAATCATCAAGGCCGGGTGAATCCAGGTCCACGGCGCCGGACGACGATCTTGAGGCACAAATACTTGCGATGCGGGTTGAAGTTGCCGCATTGGCCGAAATGATGGGCACATTTGCCAAGGACAAGGTGCATGCATTTGGTGCAACCGCCGAGGCCGCTGCTGAAGAGGCGTCGGAACGGGCGCGCAAGGCGCGTGACCGCGTGCAACAAGGGATGGGACAGGCGGAAAAGGTGCTGGACCACCGGGTGCAAGACCATCCGCTGCAAAGCATCCTGATGGCTTTCGGGCTGGGCATGCTGATTTCGTTGCTGTTCCGGCGCTAGGCCGGGTATCACCATGGAAGTGCTATTGGCAAACATCGCAGAAACGGTTGCGAGGCGGGTCAAGCGTTCGGCCCGCCGCCAGATGGGCAGCGCGCTGCTTGTCGGGCTGGCCCTGCTGTGCCTTGGCGTGTCTGCTATCGCAGGAATTGCGGCCATCGGGGTGGTGTTGGCGGCCCGTTGGGGTGTGCTGGCCGCCTGTCTTATCATCGCGGCGGTGGCATTTTTGGTGGCCTTTGTATTGGTGGCCGTGGTGGCACAACGAGTGAAAGCGGCCCGTCGCATGCATCGGGCCGAGCGCGAGCAATGGTATCAGGCGATGCAGGCCGCCAAGGTCCTGGTGCCAGACATTACTGCAGGCAAGGCACTGCTGATGGCCACGGCCTTGGGCCTGATCGTGGGCCTGACGCGGGGCACGCGAAAGCCATAAGACAAATTATAGTGGCGTGACCGTATTGCTGTCAGCGCACCTTGCGGGATTGATCCGCGTCAATGTGTTGTCTGCAGAACATGCCACTCTTGCCGCCATACACCGCGCCGGGGGAACCATTATGGCACAGGACGACATCAAGGACGCATCGGCCACGAAATCTGCACCAGCCGATAGCCATGCACATAAACCCACATGGACCGAGCAGATCCATGTGCGCGGCGACGAACTGGTCGCCTGCGTCAAACGCCTTGCCGCCGAGGGGCAGGTCAAACGCATCCGCGTGATGGAACCGGACGGCGACATCATCATCGAGATGCCCTTGACGATTGGCGCAATCGCGGGCGGTGCGGTCATTCTGGCAGCACCCATGCTGGCAGTTGTCGGTGCCCTGGCGGCGTTTGTGGCCGAAGTGAAGATCGATGTCATCAGGGACCATGACCCCGCCAAAAAGGATTGACAGCGGGCAGTTTGCTGTCAGCCGGACAACCTGCGGATTGCAGAAAGATCGCGCAATGCCTCACGTTTCCGATCATACCCGTCTATGGCGACAGCCTGCTTGCTGGGAAAGCAACGCGCGTCTTTGCCAGCCATGCGCGTGATCTGGAGGAGGGGACCACGCCGCTGCAGGGCCCGAAACCCCGGCAGGTGCAGGTGATGGACTACTTCGACAAGGGCGCGCTTTGCCGGCAGCAGGTTGCCGTAAAGTCCATGCGCAACACGGACACTTTCGGTGGCAAAAGCGATCAACCCCAGATCGCGGCGCAGGGCATCAGGATCGATCAGGCCAGCGCGATTGCCAAAGCGCATGTCCGCCTCTTGCAAGGCCAGAATGTCGGCCCCCGCAGCTTTGTGGATGTGGTCGGGGGCAACGGTAAATTCGGGGCGTTGATAGTTCTGCAGCGCAATCTGGCACACCAAGCGCCGGTCAATGGGCGACGAAGATCGGTGTTCAGTTGCCCAACATGGGTGGTGCGCAGTCATAAAACGAGCGGCTTCCAAAGCCTGCTGGCGGCTTTGACATGGGTCAAACGGGTTCTGCCCGATCATCGATAGGATGCGGGCGGACATCGCAACAATGCCCCCCGCAACGGCGAAGCGCGACAGGAAAGGACGAACGTGATGCGGCCAGTTGCAACAACACGATGGCGCAGGATCATCCTGACCGGCAGCGCCATGTTGG
This sequence comes from Rhodobacterales bacterium, assembly GCA_031385205.1. Taxonomy (GTDB): domain Bacteria; phylum Pseudomonadota; class Alphaproteobacteria; order Rhodobacterales; family Rhodobacteraceae; genus JAAFHS01. The sequence goes on along the minus strand of JANNBG010000381.1, from coordinate 2,318 downwards.
CGCTGGCCGCACTTGGGATTTATCTGGTCTACGCGCAGGACATGCACCGCATCGCACAGCGCGTGACTGCAGGCAGCGTTTTGGCCCAGACCCGTCATGGGCCGATCGAATATGCAAGCTGGGGCTCTGGGCCCGCCGTGCTGGTGGTGCATGGGGCCGGGGGGGCTACGATCAGGGCCGCCTCTTACCGCAAACCTTTGGTAGCAATGGCTTTCACTGGATTTCCGTGTCGCGGTTCGGCTATCTGCGCTCGGCCATGCCGGACGATGCATCGACGCGGGCGCAGGCCGAGGCGTTTGCTGATCTGCTGGATGAACTCAACATCGACCGGGTGGCCATTCTGGCAATGTCGGGCGGTGTGCCGCCTGCCTTGCAGTTCGCCGAACTCTACCCAGAGCGGACCACCGCCCTTGTCCTGTTGTCCTCGGCGCCGTTCACCCCGCTGACCGCTGACCAGCAGGATCTGCCAATACCCGCATGGGTGTATCAGGCGCTGTTTCGTACCGATTTCGTGTTCTGGGCGCTGACCTGGCTGTCTCCGTCCCGTCTGGATGCGATCTTTGATATCAGCCCAAAGGCGCGGGCGCGGATGACTGAGGCGGACCGCACTTTTGCCTCTGGCCTGATCCAGGCGTTCTTGCCGGTCACCGCCCGGACCAGCGGCTTGCGCAACGAAGGTGCTGCGGTTGATCCGGGTGCCAATGGTGATCTGGCAAAGATCACCGCCCCGACGCTGGTGGTGCATGCGCGCGATGACGGCATCAACCCATTTGCCGTTGGCGAATATACAGCACAGCACATCCCCGGGGCCACCTTCATGGTGCTGGATGACGGGGGGCATATCTTGCTGGGCCATCTTGAAGCGGTGCGCGACAGGGTGACGGCGTTTTTGCGCCAACACACAGGCGCGCCCTGATGGGATTGGAGCAAAGGATGGAATGGATGAAATGGCTTGGAATTGGCGTCAGTGCTTTGGCCCTGGCCGGGATCGGGGCCACGGTCTATGGGTCAATGCGCTGGGCGGACAGCACGCGCGCCCTGCTGGACCGGCTGGAGGCTGCACGCCAACCTCTGGCGCCCGACCGCTATGATGCGACAGTGGAACTTGCCGGCCTACCGCCCCCGGTACAACGCTACTTTCGGGCGGTGCTGACTGATGGCCAGCCGCTGATCACCGCGGTTTCGGTGGATCACGCGGGCAGCTTCAACATGGGGCAGGGGACGGACCAATGGAAACCCTTCACCTCGCAGCAGCGCGTTGTGACCCGCAGGCCCGGCTTTGTCTGGGATGCGCGCATTGCGATGCTGCCGGGCGTGCCGGTTCTGGTGCATGACGCCTATGTGGCGGGCGAGGGAATTCTGCATCCGGCGATATTGGGTCTGATCACTCTTACCGACCTTCGTGGATCGGGCGACATCGCAACGGGCGAGTTGATGCGCTTTTTTGCCGAAACCGCGTGGTACCCGACTGCATTGCTGCCCAGCCAAGGCGTGACCTGGATGGCGATTGACGACCACCATGCACAAGCCACCATGCAGGATGGCGATATCAGCCTGTCCATGACGTTCGCGTTTGATGACCAAGGCCAGATGGTTGCGGGCCGTGCCGAGGCGCGCGGGCGGACTGTGGGCCGCAACATCATCATGACCCCGTGGGAGGGCAGGTGGTCGAACTATCAGACGCGCGACGGAATGCTGGTGCCGCTGTCAGGCGAAGTGGCGTGGTTGACCCCCGAGGGCCACAAACCCTATTGGCGCGGAACGATCACGTCGCTGCATTATGAATTTTCCGATTGAGTGCTGGCGTATCCCTCCGACGCCCCGGCCATAGGAACGGCCAGCCGGGGCATCAGGATCATGGTTCCAAAATCAAGACTTCTCGACTTTCAGGACCAAAACCCCGTCATTGATCGATATGTCAAGATCGGCCACTTTCACGCCCGGCAGTTCAGCGGTGATCTCGATCGCGTCGGTGTTTTCCGAGATATCAAGCACGGGCATCATCCGGTCTTGGGAAAATGCAAACATCTCGCGCGCTGAACCGGCAAAGGGATCGTGAAACCTGTCAAATACCCGCTCGATCTCTTTTTGCAGCGAGCCGAAGAACGGCATCGATCCGGCGTCTTCGGGCAGCGTGGTCGGCACCTTTTGCTGTGCCATGTTCAATCTCCTTTCAAGAGGGCTGGATGCGCTACTTTTGGCAAGACGATGCTAGTCCCGCGCAACGGCTGCTGCTTTAGATGTTTGATCCCGGACTTTGATGGTGCAATCTTGTCCAACGAGTGGAGGGAAGCGCTATGGGCCAGATTCTGCATGGG
>JANNBG010000340.1:0-2057 GCA_031385205.1 Rhodobacterales bacterium | reverse complement strand
GTCCCGAGTTCCTCCTCGATGCGGAGCAACTGATTGTATTTGGCGAGCCGGTCCGAGCGGGCCAGAGACCCGGTCTTGATCTGCCCGCAATTGGTGGCGACGGCGAGGTCGGCGATGGTGCTGTCCTCCGTCTCGCCCGACCGATGGCTCATCACATTGGTAAAGCCTGCGCGATGCGCCATCTCCACCGCTTGCAGGGTTTCGGTCAGCGTGCCGATCTGGTTGACCTTGACCAGCATGGAGTTGGCACAGCCCTTGGCGATGCCTTCGGCCAGACGGCGCGGGTTGGTGACGAAGAGATCATCGCCGACCAGCTGGATCTTTTTGCCCAGTTTGTCGGTCAGCAGTTTCCAGCCATCCCAGTCATCCTCGGAACAACCATCCTCGATGCTGATGATCGGGTAGTCATTGGCGAGGCCGACAAGAAAATCGACGTTCTGTTCGATGGACAAGGTCTTGCCTTCGCCCTTCATGACGTACTTGCCAGTTTGGAAATATTCGCTGGCGGCACAATCCAAGGCAAGGAAGATGTCCTCACCCGGACGATAGCCTGCCTTTTCAATGGATTTCAGAATGAAATCAAGCGCATCACGGGCGGAGCTGAGATTTGGTGCGAAGCCGCCTTCATCACCAATGCCGGTATTATGGCCTGCGGCCTGCAGTTCTTTCTTCAGCGTGTGAAAGATTTCGGACCCCATCCGCACGGCATCGCGGATGTTATCCGCACCCACCGGCATGATCATGAATTCCTGAATATCAATCGGGTTATCAGCATGTTCACCGCCGTTGATGATGTTCATCATGGGCACCGGCAGAATGCGCGCAGAGGTGCCGCCGACATAGCGGAACAGGGGCTGGCCCGTCACATCTGCTGCCGCCTTGGCCACGGCCAGCGATACGCCCAGAATGGCATTGGCACCAAGGCGGCCTTTGTTGGGGGTACCATCCATTTCGATCATGGTGCGGTCGATGCCGACCTGTTCGGTTGCATCATAGCCCACGATTTCCTCGGCAATTTCGCCGTTGACGGCGGCCACGGCCTCTAGCACGCCCTTGCCCATGTAGCGGGATTTGTCACCATCGCGGCGTTCCACCGCCTCGTGTGCGCCGGTCGAGGCACCTGACGGCACGGCGGCGCGGCCCATTGCCCCGCTTTCCAGATGCACATCCACCTCGATCGTGGGGTTGCCCCGGCTATCCAGAATTTCGCGCGCGTGAATGTCGATGATCGTGCTCATGGGGTCCCCCGTGGAAATGTTGGCATGGGTTTAGCGCGGCTTTGTCACGGTGGAAAGACGTATGCGTTGGCGCATGAAGGCATAAAGACCGGACCCCACGATGATGGCAGAGCCGATCAGGGTGTAAGTGTCGGGTGTTTCGGCAAAAATCAGCGTGCCGATGAGGACGGCAAAGACCAGCCGGATATAGCGAAACGGGGAGACGACCGATACATCGCCGGTGCGGGTGGCGGCAGTGATGGCCCAATAGCCGAGGGTGCCGAAGACGAGCATGCCGGTCAGTTGCAGGGTTTGCAACATGGTGGGGATGATGGCGGTTTGCCCTGTCAACAGACCCGCGCCCAGCAAGGCGACAGCGGCAAGGCCCCAGGTGGACACTTGCGCATCCGTGCTGCTGGCAGGGATGCGGCGTGAGGCGAGGTCGCGCAGGGCCAAGGCGGCGACGGCGAGGGTGACCCACAGGGCGGCGGGGGTAAAGCTGTCGGATCCGGGGCGGATGACGATCAAAACACCAGTGAAACCGATGATGATGGCCAGCCAGCGCCGCCAGCCGACCCGTTCACCCATGAAAAGGGCGGCCCCCAGCGTGACGGCCAAGGGCATGGCCTGCAGCACAGCCGAAACGGTGGCGAGGGGGACGGATGCGAGGGCGGTGAGGTAGGCGAGGGTGCCGACAACTTCACCCAGATTGCGCAGCCACACGGCGGGATGCAGGGCGGCACGGGTGAAGGTGCGCAAGCCCTGAGCGCGGGCGACGATGGCGAAGAAGACCATGCCGAAAAAGCCACTGACCAGCAGGATTTGCCCGATGGGCATGGC
>JANNBG010000337.1:0-3305 GCA_031385205.1 Rhodobacterales bacterium | reverse complement strand
GCGGTGCAAGCCCTATCCCAAGGGTCGGGGGATCTGTGGCTGCGCGAGGCGGCGGCCTGGGCGTGGCGGATCAAGATCAAGACGTCGCTGACGCTGGATCTGATGGGCGACCTGCGCGATGCGGCGGAGGCCGAGGCGATCCGGGTCTTTGCGCGCAACCTGAAAGACCTGCTGCTGGCGGCCCCTGCCGGGGGGCGTGTGACGTTGGGTCTGGACCCCGGCATTCGGACGGGGTGCAAGCTGGCGGTGGTGGATGCAACGGGTAAGGTGCTGGCAACGAGCACGATCTATCCTTTCCAGCCAAAGAATGATCTGCGTGGCGCGCAGGTGGAACTGGCCAGCCTGATCCGGGCGCATAAGGTGGATTTGATTGCGATCGGCAATGGCACGGCGTCGCGGGAAAGCGAAAAGCTGGTGGCGGATGTGCTGGCCGCCCTGCCGGGGGCCAAGCCAACCAAGGTGATTGTCAGCGAGGCAGGGGCGTCGGTCTATTCGGCCAGTGAGCTCGCGGCCAAGGAGTTTCCAAGTCTGGACGTGTCTTTGCGCGGCGCGGTCAGCATCGCGCGGCGGTTGCAAGACCCTCTGGCAGAACTGGTGAAGATTGAACCCAAGGCCATTGGCGTCGGCCAGTACCAGCACGATGTGGACCAGCACCGGTTGGGGCGTTCACTGGAGGCGGTGGTCGAGGATGCGGTGAACGCCGTCGGCGTCGATCTGAACACGGCGTCCGGGCCATTGCTGGCGCGGGTTTCCGGCGTGGGGCCGGGGCTGGCAGAGGCGATTGTGGCGCACAGGGATGCCAACGGGGCGTTCGGGACGCGCAGGGATTTGTTAAAGGTGGCGCGGCTGGGGCCAAAGGCGTTTGAACAGGCTGCGGGGTTTTTGCGGATTGCGGGCGGGCGCGAACCACTGGATGCATCATCGGTGCATCCCGAAGCCTATGATCTGGCGCGCAAGATCGTGAAGGCGACGGGGCGGGACATCAAGGGCGTGATGGCGGAAGGGTCTATCCTGAAAACCTTAGAGCCGCGCGATTTTACCGATGATCGGTTCGGCCTGCCCACCGTACGCGATATACTGGCAGAGTTGGAAAAGCCGGGGCGTGACCCGCGCGGGGCGTTCAAGACGGCAACTTTTGCCGATGGCGTGGATGATATCCGCGATCTGAAACCGGGGATGTCACTGGAGGGCACAGTCACGAACGTTGCTGCATTTGGCGCATTCGTGGATATCGGCGTGCATCAGGACGGGTTGGTGCATGTCAGCCAGTTGGCCGACCGGTTCGTGAAAGACCCGCATGACGTGGTCAAGGCGGGCGATGTGGTGCGGGTGCGGGTGGTCGAGGTGGATGCTGTGCGCAAACGCATCGCCCTGACCATGCGCCGCGACAATGCGCCACAGGATGCGCCAAAAGAGCGCCCTGCCCCCGCCCGTGGCCCCACGGAAGCCGTCCCTGCCAATACGGCTGCGAACGCCTTTGCCGACGCGCTGAAGGACAAATTCGGGCGGTAAAGCCGCATTTCCGGCAAGGTTTCGCCCATGATTTGCAGATTGCAGCGGCATCGCGCCGGGGCGATTCCAAGGGGATTGCCCGGTTGGCTATGATGTGATTCCGTTCTGCGGTGCGATGTCAGTGCTGGTGCAACCGCATTGGGCGGGCAGTTTGCCGCGAAAAGATCAAGATTAAACCGCTAAAATTCCGCGTTTCGGTCTTACCACCGCCGCGGAACCTGTAGACACAACCTATCCGGAGGCTGCAATGGCAACTGCGCTCGACAATATCCTTAACGCAATCCTTGCCGATCCTGGCATGAAGGCAAATGTGACTGGCACCAACCGGAGCGAAGGCATTGTCGGCGTCAGTGCCATGAACAGCATTCTGATGAAGATGATTGGCCTGTCTAAGGTCAATGCAGACGGTGTGATCTCGTTGGCTGATATGCATCGCATTTCTGAGACGACAGACCTCAACCCATCAGATTACATTACGTTCGTCGAAAGCCATGGGCGCGATGTTAACGGTCGTGAGTTCGGTTTCCATCATTTTCAGGACAATGGCGGCACACTCAAGTTTCAGGGGCGCGACTTCATCAACACAGTGGCGGATACGATTTTCTTCTTTGGATATCGTATCGAAGATGGCGTCTATTACAATCTGGATGGTCGTTCTGCAAAAGTCGCGCTTGAAGGCGCGGGCTGGCTGAACTTTTTCTTGAACGGCGAGAATATGGTCTATGGGACTGCCGGGCAGAACGAGCTGGGCAGCGGGGAATACAGCGATTATTTTGCAGCGGCCCGAAACGAGACGTTTATGGCGGGTGCGGGCAATGACAAGGTCTGGGCCGATGTCGGCAATGACAAGGTCTATGCGGGTGCGGGGGCCGACAAGGTGGGTGCGGGGCTGGGTGCTGACCGGGTGTTTGGCGAGGCGGGCAATGACACGCTGTGGGGCGAACGCGGCGCTGACGCCATGTATGGCGGCGATGACCGCGACGTCATTGGTGGCGGTGAAGACAATGACCGCCTGTTCGGCGGCGACATGAACGATACGGTCTACGGCGAAGACGGCAATGATCTGGTGGATGGCGGCGCCCAGGGTGACGTGCTGGAAGGCCAGAATGGGGCGGATACGCTCTATGGCGGGCAAGGCCATGACAAGATGAATGGTGGCGATGGCATTGACCGGCTGATCGGTGGGTTGGATAATGACACTATGGGTGGCGGCAATGGCACTGATACGCTGCGCGGTGGCAAGGGGGCGGATGAGCTGGTGCTTTGGGAAGACGTAAAGGCGCGCGACACGATCGTCTTCGCCTTGGGCGATTCCGGCAAGACGGCAGCCACCATGGACGTTGTGCACGGATTTCAGTCCGGCAGTGACAAGATCGACATGACAGCCTTTGGCATGATGACGTTCGAGGCGCTGGACTTTACCGGTGGTGGCAAGGCGTCGTGCTATTTCGACGGGGACTATCTGCGGATTGATGCGGATGGTAATGGCACCAATGATATGATGGTGGCGTTCAACGGGATGGGCGAGTTGCGCGCGGGCGACTTCATCTTTGCGTAACAAAAGGGGGGCATTGCCCCCCTTTAGCATTCAGCGGGCAACATGCAGGTTGTGCATGGGTGACCCGCTGGTTGTCCACAACCGCACCCAGATCGGCAACAGCGCCTCGGATGCCCTTGCCCCCACGATATCGCCCAGATCGATGATGTGCTGCCAGCCAAGGGCCTTTGCGATATCGCTGACGGTGGATTTCGCCCCTGCATCTTTGCCGGCAATGAACAAATCATGCGCGCCG
>JANNBG010000299.1:0-3544 GCA_031385205.1 Rhodobacterales bacterium | reverse complement strand
ATCCGGGGCTGCCGGGGCCGCTGTGGCCATCCATCGTCGTGGGCGTAACGGCGGGCATCCTTGTGTTGGGGGCCAAGCTGGAGGCGTTAAGTGTGATCCCGGCAACGGTCTACGGCTATGCGTCAACGGCGGGCTATGGCCTGCTGTCGGGGGCATCGCTGACGGACGTCAATCTGGCGAACCCGTTGATTTGCGTGGCTGTGTCGCTGGTTGTGGGGGGGCTTTTCGGAATTGTGTCGGAAAAGTTTGCCGGGATGATAAAGGGCAGCAGCAAGGCTGCGGCCTGACCGCAATACTGTGATGTTCTGGGGCAGGGCGGTTCACCGACCCTGCCCCGATATTGTGGGCCACAGTTATGGCAATGCGTGCTTATCGCGGGGCGGTCATCAGGGCGGCAATGCGCTGGCTGCGGTCCTGCAAGATGGCGGCAAGGGCGGGGTCTGGATCAACTGTTGACCGGGCCGGAATGGGCTGCATCAGCGCGTCCGTGCGCCCCTGAACCGCTGCTGCGGCAAGCCGGGCAGCACCTGCAGGGCCTGCGACATCGGACCGCGCAATCAGCATCAGGGGTTCGTTCAATGCGGTGGCAATCAGGCGCAGCCACAGCGCGCTGCGGGTGCCACCACCGACGGCGGTAAAGCGGACTGGTTTGGTGCCGACGCGGCGCTGTGCGGCGACGCAGGCGGCAAATTGCACGGCAACCCCTTCCATGGTGGCAAAGCCCAGCATGGCGCGGGTCACGCCGGGATGCAGACCTGCGATTTGCCCGGTGGCCTGGGGGCGGTTCAGCGGGGTGCGAATGCCGGTCAGGCAGGGCAGGAACAGGGGGGCATCGGCGGTGCGCCCGGTGTGGGCAAAGTCCGCAGCCTCAAGCGCCAGTGTCGCGGCAGTGGTGCCGGTCATCTGGGCGGCCCAGTCGAGCGAGGCGGTTGCGCTCATCACCACGCCCATCGACAGGTAACTGCCGGGGGCGGCATGGGCGGATGTCAGGATGGCGGCATCCGGGCCGGGGTGAAAGGCGGCATCCACGATGCAGGCCACGCCGGATGTGCCAAGGGTCAGCACTGCATCGCCGGGGCGCGCGGCACCGGCACCCAGGGAGGAGGCCATGTTATCACCCGCACCGGCGGCAACGGGCAGGCCGGGCCGCAAGTGCCAGCGGGTGGCAAGGGTGGGGCGCAATTGCCCGGCGGTGGCCCAACTGGGCACGATGGACGGCAGGTGATCGGGGTTCCACCCGACAGCGGCACACAGATCGGCATCCCATGCGCCGCTGGCACAATCGAGCAGCTGCGTACCACCGGCATCGGTGGGGTCGGTTGCAAGATCACCGGTCAGGGCAAGGCGGACGTAATCTTTGGTCAGCAGCAGCATGCGGGCGCGGGCCATGACATGCGGTTCATGCTTGTGCAGCCACAACAGTTTGGGCGCGGTAATGCCGGGGTCAGGCGTGCCATTGGTGCGCAGGCCGATATCGGGGCGCAGGGCCAGCAGTTCGGCACATTCCGCAATGGCGCGCTGATCGTTCCACAGGATCGCCGGGCGCAGCGGGCGGTGCGCATCATCCAGCAGCAGGGCGGCCAGCATCTGCCCTGACAGGCCAATGCCCTGCACGGCTGGCATCAGGTGGGGGTGATCGGCGGCAAGGCGGTCAAGGCAGGCAAAAACGGCGGTGACCCACAGATCGGCGGGCTGTTCGGACCAGCCGACATGGGGAATGGATATGGCAAGCGGCACGGCGGATTCGGCCAGAACAGCGGTGCCGTTTTCGATCAGGATCGCCTTTACACCCGATGTGCCAAGGTCAATGCCGATGAACAGCGTCATGCGCTGGCCCCGGCCAACAAGGCACGCGCGGTGGATTCGTCGGTGACGAAGGTGTTGACGCTGCCCAAGCCCAGCAATGCGCGGATGACGGGCACCTTATGATCGCCGCCAGCGGCGAGGATGACATTGGGAATGCGCGCCAGATCGGCCAGACCGATGCCAATGACGCGTTCGTTGATCGGATGGGCCAGTGGTGCGCCATGGGCGTCAATCACCGTGCCCAGCACATCGCCGACGCCACCCATGGCAATCAGTTCTGCCAGCGTTGTGTCGGATGGCAGCCCATCGCGCATCAGCAACGACCGTGTGGACAAATCACCCGCAGCCATGGCCATGGCATCCACGGTGCGCAGCTTTTCCAGCACCTCGCGGAACACATCCAGCTGCATGATCGTATCACGCGAGGCCGCAGACCCGGCATACAGGGGTGCTGTGAAATAGCTGTGCCGCGCACCCAGAAGGTCGGCCAGCCGGGTGGTGATTTCAAACGAATTCAGGTCTGACCCGCGTGTCAGGCCGCCCATCACGGAAATGACCTCCAGATCGGGGCGTTCCATCGCGGCCACAAAGCGGGTGGCCAAGTTCAGCGTATTGCCCCATGACATGCCGAACAGACGCACGGCGGCGTCGGCCAGCACCTCGGACAAAAGGTTGCCAAGGGCGGCACCCACAATCATCTGCACATCTTTTGCATCCGCTGGGGCAGGGGCGACATAGGCCTGCGTCAGGCCATAGCGCGCGGTCAATGCGGCCTCCAGATCGGCGCAGGCGGCAAAGGCGGTGTTAAAGGTGATGCGCACCAGGCCGGTGCGCCGCGCCTCAGCCAAGGATTTGTTGACGCGCAGGCGGGTGGCCCCCAGCTTTTCGGCGACGCCTTCTTGCGTTAACCCTTCGACGTAGTAGGCCCAGGCCACCTGTGCCAAAAAACGCTCTTCCGTATCGACCTTGGGCAGTTTGGGGGCGCGTGCCATGGGGAACCTTTGAACCGGTTACTTCACCGCGCCCATTGTCAGGCCGCGGACCAGATGTTTCGACGCCAGAAGCGCAAAGATCAAGACCGGGATCACGATCAGCGTCGATGTCGCCATGATCTTTCCGTAGGGCACATCGTAGCCTTCCATAAAGGTCACGGCCATGGCGGGCGCGGTTTTGGCGGCCTTGGGGGCCAGAATGTAGGCAAACAGCAACTCATTCCATGAAAAGATGAAGGCCAGGATCGACGACACCGCCACGCCGGGCATGGCCAGTGGCAGGCAGATCGACCAGAATATCCGCCATTGCGACGCGCCTTCCAGCATGGCCGCCTCGTCCAGCTCTCGCGGGATCGACCGGAATTGATCAGTGCAGATCCAGATGACAATGGGCAGGGTAAAGGTCAGATACATCAGGATCAGCGCCAGATGCGTATCGCGCAGGCCCAGATCGCGGCTGATGAGGAACACCGGAAAGGCCAGCACGACGGGTGATACAAAGCGGTTGGTGATGAACCAGAACCACAAATCCGTTTTGCCACGGAATTCAAACCGCGCCAGCGCATAGGCGGCGGGTGTTCCCAGACAGACAGCCAGCAGCGTGGTGCAAACAGCGACGATGATCGAATTGACCAGTGACACGCCAACCTTATCTTCAAACAGCACCTCGGTGTAATTCGCCAAGGTGGGCGTGAACAGCCATGCGGGGGGTGATTGCAGGGCGACGACCTGGGTTTTCAGGCTGG
>JANNBG010000202.1:0-3541 GCA_031385205.1 Rhodobacterales bacterium | reverse complement strand
ATTGTGGTCAGCCGGTTGACGGATCAGAAAGGGATTGATCTGATCCCGGATGCAATGCCGGATTTTGTGGCAGGTGGGGGTGGACTTGCCATTCTGGGGTCGGGCGATCCGGCGCTGGAAGGTGCGATGCGGGGCTTGCATGAGCGGTTTGGGGGGCGGGTTTCGGTGCGGATCGGCTATGATGAAAGCCTGTCGCACCGGATGTTTGCGGGGGCGGATGCGGTGCTGGTGCCGAGCCGGTTTGAACCTTGCGGGCTGACGCAGATGTAGGGGTTGCGCTCGGGCGCGCTGCCGGTGGTGGCGGCGGTGGGGGGGCTTGCGGATACGGTGATCCATGCGTCGCCCGCGGCAATGACGGCGGGAGTGGCGACGGGGATTGCGTTTCACCCGACCGATGGGATTGCCTTTGCGCAAAGCCTGCGGCAGTTGTTGGCCTTGTACGCAGATAAAAAGGCATGGGCGCAGGTGCAAAAGAACGCGATGAAACACCCGGTGGATTGGGCGACATCGGCTGCGGCCTATGCGACACTCTATGAAGGCATGAAGTGACACCGTTGCCCGCCCTTGCCGTGCGGTTGGTGGGGCATTCGGTGACCCCGGGCAAATCATGGCCCATGGGGGCGACGTTTGACGGTGATGGCGTCAATTTTGCGGTGTTTTCGGCCAATGCCGAACGCATCGAGCTGTGCTTGTTTTCCGGTGATGGCCGCAAGGAGTTGGCGCGGATTGCGCTGCCGGAACGCGACGGCGATGTGTGGCATGGGCATGTGGGCGGGCTGACGCCGGGATCCTTATATGGCTATCGCGCCTATGGCCCCTATACGCCGGAGCAGGGGCACCGGTTCAACCCCAACAAGCTGCTGATCGACCCCTATGCGGGGGCGGTGGATGGCAGGCTGCGGTGGTCTGACGCGCTGATGGGGTACAAGATCGGTTCGCCGCGGGGTGATCTGTCTTATGACACACGCGACAGTGCTTTTGCGGTGCCGAAATCGGTGGTGGTGGATGCATCGTTCAACTGGGGCAATGACCACGCCCCCGACCGGCCTTTGGCAGAATCGGTGATTTACGAGGCGCATGTGAAGGGCATGACGGAGCTGCATCCGGGTGTGGACCGGGGGTTGCGCGGGACGTATCTGGGCTTGGCATCTGATGCGGTAATTGACCATCTGGTGCGCCTTGGCGTGACGGCGGTTGAACTGCTGCCGGTGCATGCGTTTATGGATGACCGGTTTCTGGTGACCAAGGGGTTGAAGAATTACTGGGGGTATCAGACGCTGAACTTCTTTGCGCCCGAGCCGCGCTACATGACCAAGGGTGCTGTCTGGGAAGTGCAGCAGATGGTGCGGCGCTTTCATTCGGCGGGGATCGAGGTGATCCTGGACGTGGTCTACAACCACACGGGCGAGGGCGATGAACATGGGCCGACGCTGTCGTACCGGGGGCTGGATAACGCGAGTTATTACCGGCTGAACCATGGCGGGCGGCACTATATGAACGATGCGGGCACCGGCAATACATTGAACGTGGCGCATCCTGCGGTGCTGCGCATGGTGCTGGATAGCTTGCGGCACTGGGTGCAGACCTACCATGTCGATGGCTTCCGCTTTGATCTGGCATCCGTATTGGGCCGGGAAATCGGCGGGTTTGACCCAAGTGGCGGGTTTTTTGATGCGGTCCGGCAAGACCCGGTTCTGAACCGCGTCAAGCTGATTGCCGAGCCGTGGGATATCGGGCCGGGTGGGTATCAGCTGGGCAATTATCCGCATCCCTTTGCCGAATGGAATGACAAGTACCGCGATGGCGTGCGGCGTGTGTGGCGCGGCGATGCGGGCATGATGCCGGATTTCGCCGGGCGTTTGCTGGGGTCGGCGGACAGGTTCGACCATAATCGGCGGGCGGCGACGTCTTCGGTGAATTTCGTCACCTCGCATGACGGGTTCACGCTGGATGATCTGGTCAGCTTTACGGTGAAGCGCAACCTTGCCAATGGCGAGGATAACCGTGACGGGCATTCCGACAATTTCTCCGACAATCTGGGTGTTGAAGGGCCGACGGCGGACCCGTTGGTGCGGGCAGCGCGGGCGTTGCGCAAACGCAACCTGTTGACGACGCTGTTCCTGTCGCAAGGCACGCCGATGATTTTGGGTGGGGATGAGGTGGGTCACACGCAAGGCGGCAACAACAATGCCTATGCGCAGGATAACGAGATGTCGTGGATCGACTGGCTGCGTGGCGACAAGGGGCTGGAGGCCTATGTGGCGCGGCTGACGGCCCTGCGACGCGCGCATCCGGTGCTGCGGCAAAAGCGGTTCCTGCACGGGGCGAAACGTGCCGATAGTTTGGCCGATGTGATCTGGCGCAGGGCGGATGGCTGCGTGCCGCATCCAGGTGACTGGCACGATCCGGCGTTTCGCTGCCTGTGTGTGGAATTGCGCATGGATGCGGATGGGCCGGATGCGCCGGATGCGATCTTTGCCGTGTTTAACACCGGGCCAGCAGTGCCATTGACCTTGCCGGAGACGGCAAAGTGGCGGCTGATCTTGAATTCGACCCAACCTGAAGGCGCGCCCGGCCCATGGCCAGTGGGTCAGAACGCGCCTGCCAACGCCGTATTGGTCTTTGCGCCTGTAGGAGAACCAAAATGACTGCTGTCGCCACATCCCCCATCGCCGGGCAAAAGCCGGGCACGTCGGGCCTGCGCAAGAAGACGCCGGTGTTCATGGGGCATCATTACCTTGAGAATTTCGTGCAGGCGATTTTTGATGTGGTGGGCACGCTGGGCAAAACCTTTGTGCTGGGTGGCGACGGGCGCTATTTCAATGACCGCGCGGCACAGGTGATCTGCCGGATGGCAGCGGCGAATGGGGCCAAACGGATGATTGTGGGGCAGGGGGCTTTACTCTCGACACCAGCGGCCAGTCATTTGATCCGGCTGAACAAGACGGATGGGGGGATCATCATGTCGGCCAGCCACAATCCGGGCGGGCCGACCGAGGATTTCGGGGTCAAGTTCAACATGGCCAACGGCGGGCCGGCACCGGAAGGCGTGACCGAGGCGATGTATTTGCGCACGACGACGATCACGGAATATCGGATTATCGAAGCGCATGACGTGGATCTTGCCGCCATCGGGCGGCAGCATCTGGGTGATATGATCGTGGATGTGGTGGACCCGGTCAGCGACTATGCGGCGCTGATGGAAACGCTGTTCGATTTTGGGGCGATCCGGGCGATGTTTGCGGGTGGGTTCCGCATGCGGATGGATTCTATGTGTGCGGTGACTGGGCCTTATGCGGTTGATATCCTTGAGAAACGCCTGGGGGCTGCGGCGGGCACATGTGTGAACGCGGTGCCCTTGCCGGATTTCGGCGGCATGCACCCGGACCCGAACCCGACTTGGGCGAAGGCGTTGATGGACGAGATGTTTGGCGCGGACGCCCCGGATTTTGGTGCTGCCTCAGATGGCGATGGCGACCGGAACATGGTGGTAGGGCGGGGGATTTATGTCTCGCCTTCGGACAGTTTGACCGTATTGGCG
>JANNBG010000198.1:0-4895 GCA_031385205.1 Rhodobacterales bacterium | reverse complement strand
CGCTGCCTGCCATCTGGCGTCTGAGCGCGGGCTGATGGACGATCTGCATTGCGATGAAAGCGATGATCCCTTGTCCCGCCACATCGAAACGCTTGCCGCCGAAACCATCGCTTTCGGTCTGCAAGGCCGCGTTGCCGGATCATACCTGTCATCCATGCATGCGATGGACAATTACGATGTCGCCAAACTGCTGCCCCTGCTTGCCAAGGCGCGCGTCGCCGCCATCCCCAACCCCCTTATCAACATCACCCTGCAAGGGCGCATGGACACCTACCCCAAACGCCGTGGCATGACGCGCGTGCCCGAACTGCTGGCCGCAGGCGTGACTGTGGCCTTCGGGCAGGATTGCGGCAAAGACCCTTGGTATCCCTTGGGGTCAGGCGACATGCTGGATGTCGCTCACATGGGTCTGCATGTGGCCCTGATGACCGCACCCACCCAGATGCGCACCTTTTTTGACATGGTCACCACCACACCGGCTCAGATCATGGGCCTTGATTTCGGCCTGCACATCGGTGCGCGCGGCAGCCTTGTCATGCTCGATTGCCCAGACCCGGTCGAGGCGATCCGCCTCCGCCCCGCCCGCCTTGCCGTCGTATCCGATGGCCGCATCGTGGCCCGCACGGTGCCAAAGGCGACCGATATTGCTGGATTTGGAACCTGACGCTGTCTGATTACCCCTGCTGCCACGCCCAAAACGCATCGCGCATGGCAATCGTCTCGGTCAGCACATCTTCGCTCAGCGTGTTCATGTAATCCTGATGCACCGCCTCCAGCGCAAGCCAGCCGGTATAACCCGCATCCCTTAACGTGCCGAACATTGCAGGAAAGTTCAGCGTGCCATGGGCAAACTTTGTCTGCAGATGCCCCATCCGGGCTTGGCGCAAATGCACATGCACGGCGTGCGGGGCCAGCACGTCAATTTCATCTTGCGGGTAGCCCAGGCAGATGAAATGGCTGTAATCCAGCGCAAGGCCCACACCCGTCTGTTCCACCAGTTGCAGCGCGAGTGTCGGGCTTTCAGCCCAGCTTTGCACATGCGGCTCCACGCACAGCTTCGCCCGATAGTCGCGGGCCACTTGCTGCAGTTCGCGCAGGCTCTGCATCGCCACGCTTGCCGCATCGCTGCGCGATTGCCCCGGGTTGATGATGCCCGGCAGAATGAACACTGATGCAATACCCGCCGCATCCGCAAAGGTCAGGACTTGGGCCATGTCCTTCAGGTTCTGTGCCAGCGTGCCCGGCAACGACAGGTTCTGCCCCGCAAGACCCTCGCCAAACTGGTGGTAATAATTCGGCACCGCCACATCCAGCGCCTTGATGCGCGCGCCGACGGCATGCGGATCGGACAGGATGTCACTCCGGTTCAGCGCCGCACGATAATGCAGCCCCACATCCAATGCATTGATCCCCAAGGTTTTGGAAATCCCCGCACATTCTCGCAACGAGCAGGCGGGAAAGGACCATGATGTCAGCGACAGTTTCATCCCTGACCCCCGATGGTGACCGCTAAACCGGACGCCGCAGACGCGTACATCGCCGCAATCGCCTCGGTCACGCGCGCGCCGCCTTCACCGTTCGCCGGATTGCCCACAGGCTTGCCCGCACAAAACGCCGCAAAGTGCCTGACCGGCAATGCGCCATCATAATCAGCCTCACCGGGCGCCATCGGATACACCTCTTGCGCGCCATCCAGCCGTGACAGTTCCAGCCGCGCCCGCCCGCCTTCACAATCAAAGAAGATCACCCCTTCGGTGCCAAAGATGCGAATATCCGTCTGCAACCCGCGCTGTTTGGGCACCGTCGATGCACCCGAAAACGCAACCGTCGCTCCATTGGTCGCGCGGCCCACAGCCGCATCATAATAATCCACCCCCGATGGTGATTTGCCATCCATGCAATAAATCGTCGCAAACCGCAGATCGGCCACATGCACCAGCCAGCCAATGGCATGGCTCATCTGCCCCCAGGCATAGCCGCCCGCCTTGGCCGGATCGGCCCATGTGCTGGCAGGCGGGCGGTACAGGTGATCCGTCGTCTCCAGCATCGGCTCCCCCGCCATCAGATCGGCGAGCGCCGACCCCATCTGGCACATCGCATGGCGCACCTGCCCGATCCGCCCGTCGCGCACCCATTGCGCCGCAACTGCCGTATAGCGGGTATAGTTCAGACCCGTCGGCACCATCACCGCACGCCCCGCCGCAACCCCCGCTTGCGCAATCGCCCAGCCATCCGCCGCCGTTGTCGCCATCGGCTTTTCCACCATCACATGCGCGCCGGCCTGCAGCGCGGCAATGGCGGGCGCCGTATGGGCCACATGCGGCGTGGCCACGATCACGCCGTCCAACCCTTCGGCCCGCACCATCGTCGCCACATCCTTGTACCGCGCTGTAATGCCAAAGCGGTCACCCACCTCGGCCAGCCGCGCGTCGGTCAAATCGCAGATCGCAACGTGGCTCACATCGGGGGAGGCTTGCAGCGTCGGGATATGGTTGAAACAAGACCACCAGCCAATACCCACCACCCCAATGCGCGCTGTCACGGTCAGGTCCCTTGCGCCAGATAGTCATAAATGATCTCGCCCGGCACCAAGGTGAAATCCGCCCGCCAGTAAAAGCCCATCAGCGGCTCCAGCACCGGCAAACGGAACACCGGCAGTTGCGCATTCGCCCGCAATTCCACCGTGCAGGGGCCCGTCCAGCATTCATGCACCGTCACATCTGCCAGACGGCGCGATGTGACCTGCCGGATTGCAGGCGTGCCATCGATATGGTCAACCGCCTTCAGGTTCAGGTTGGTGGCAAAGTCGAAATAGGGCGTCAGCGCATCTGCCCCCACCGCCCTTTGCTTGTAGGGCAGGGTGGCCGTGATGACGTCAATGCCGTTGCGTTCCACCGTGCCCACGATCAGATCACCGCGCATCTCTAACCTCGGTTGTCCCAGCTTTTTCGGCTGGCCATGCACCTCGCGCCCATGCGCCACGCCAATATCCGATGACAAGACAAGATAGGGCGAATAGGCCCCAAGCCTGTCACCCAAGGCCGCACCAAACATCACGTTCGCCTCGGCATAAGGGCCCAGCCAATCAGTGTCATTCATCTTGTAGATATGCACACAGGCCACGTCGCCCATGGGCTGCAATGGTGGCGGCAAAAGAAACGCCATCGCAGCAGGATCAGTGCGCCAATACAGCGTCAGAATCTCGGCATTGCGAAACCGGAACGGAAAGGGCGGGATCATCGGCGCATCCCAGGGCGTCGAAAAGCCTCCCTTGCGGATGTCATCAATCGTCGGTGGGGTCAGGGTGTTACGCGTTGTCATTCGCCACCGCCAGATTGTAAATTGGTCAGACCAATGAACAACGCGGCGATATGCAGGTCAACAGTCATGTGTTGCCCGCGTTTCCCAAACGCACAAGGTCGCGGTCATCCTCACGCCTTTCGCAAAGGTTCAGGCGAGCATTGCCATCGGGTTTTCCAGATTGTCCACAATCGCCTTCAGGAACTCCGCCCCCAGCGCCCCGTCGATCACCCGGTGGTCAACTGACAGCGTGATTGTCATGACCGTGGCAATTACGATCTGACCATCGCGCACCACCGGCCGTTTCACCCCCGCACCCACGGCGAGGATCGACCCGTGTGGCGGGTTGATGACCGCATCAAAGCTGTCGACCCCCATCATACCCAGATTGGAAATCGCAAAACTGCCACCCTGATATTCCTGCGGGGCCAGTTTTCGTGCCTTCGCCCGTGCCGCCAGATCCTTCATTTCCGCCGACAACGCACTCAGCGTTTTGGTATGCGCATCGCGCAGCACTGGCGTGAACAGCCCGCCTTCAATCGCCACCGCCACCGCCACATCTGACGGCTTCAACCGCAGCATCCGGTCGCCCGCCCATACCGCATTGGCACCCGGCACCGTTTGCAAAGCCAAGGCACAAGCCTTGATGATGAAGTCATTCACGCTCAGTTTCACACCACGCGCCGCCAGCCCAGCGTTCAGTTGCTCACGGAACGCCATCAGTGCATCCAGCTGCACATCACGCCGCAGATAGAAATGCGGGATGGTCTGTTTCGCCTCCGTCAGCCGCGCCGCAATGACTTTGCGCATGCCGTCCAGCGGGATTTCGGTGTAGTCCCGGTCGGCAAACATCTTCTTGACCATGTCTGTCGATGGTCCGGTTGCCATGGCTGCCGCCACTGGGGCCGCCGTCGCAACCGGAGCAACCGCTGCTGGAGCCGCCTTCGCCCCCTCCACATCCGCCTTCACAATGCGCCCGTGCGGGCCAGACCCTGCAACCTTGGTCAGGTCCAACCCCTTGTCCGCCGCAATCCGCCGCGCCAAAGGTGACGCAAACACCCGCGCGCCAGATGCAGCAACAGGGGCAGGGGCCACCACGGCCACCGGGGCCATCGCTGCGACCGGGGCCGCTGCGACAACCGCCACCTTCACCGCAGGCCGTGCATCCGCCGCCTCCCCATCCTCCACCAGCACCGCGATCGGCGTGTTCACCTTCACGCCCGCCGTCCCTTCGGCCACCAGCAGCTTGCCCACGATCCCCTCATCGACCGCCTCAAACTCCATCGTCGCCTTGTCCGTCTCGATCTCCGCCATGATCTGGCCCGACTTGACCACATCCCCCTCTTTCACCAGCCATTTCGCCAGCGTGCCCTCTTCCATCGTGGGGCTCAGCGCAGGCATCAGAATTTCGGTTGCCATCTTCATCTCCCAAGCAAATTACATAACCACGCCAATAACGTAGTCTACGACCCTTCGCGCCACGCTGCTGACAACGGCGATGATCAGGCAGGGGCCGAAGCCCGGCGATTCGCCCTTCCCCTCGACGCGAAGGATCAAGCTGTAAAGAATTGCTGACAGCACCACGAGCAGAGCGA
>JANNBG010000145.1:0-5091 GCA_031385205.1 Rhodobacterales bacterium | reverse complement strand
CCAACGAGGGTGCCGCCAAGCCGGAAGGTGCCCGCATCGGCAAGGGCAGATATGATGGACCCGGTGGCGGGATCAAGGGACGACATGCCTTCGGCGCGCAAGACGCGGATCAGGCGCGCACGATTGATTTTGTAGTGTTCCTGCGCCGCAGAAATTTCTTTGTGCCGCGCGATACGATCCTGCGTTTCGGCTGAATCCTCACCAAGATATCGTTTCACGACCTTTGTGCCGACGCGATACATATCATACCAGTAGGTGCGGTTGCCGCGTTTTTCCGTATGCGGATTACCGCGAATTTCGGAAAACTGTTCGTCCTTCAGTGACCGAAGAAGGTCATGATATGCCGCGTGGGCGATGCCGCTGTGATGATCTATCATGTTGTGCTACATTCTACTGAATATGTAGCACATAAGATCTTGTGCTACAGTTGTCAAGACTGTAGCACAAGGCGGATAACATAGACATAAAGACTATACATAAGGGTATGTCCAACAGCGGTGTCCAGATGTTAGACAAACAAAAACCGCGCAAGGTTGCCCCGGCGCGGTTGATGCCTTGATAGCAAGGGTCAGTCGCGTGTCAAGTCTTGGCCTTCTTGCGCGGCACCCATTTCATCAAACAGGTTGGCCATGTCGAAGTCAGCTTCGGCCTCGGCCTCGGCTGCCAGTTCCTGGATCGACTTGCCAGCCGCTTGCAATTCGGCCTCTTGGGTGGACCGTGCCACATTCAGGCGCAGTTTCACGGTGACTTCGGGGTGCAGCACGACGGAAACTGTGTGCAGGCCCAGTTCCTTGATCGGGCGATCCAACACGATCTGGCCGCGTTCGACGGTAAAGCCCGCCGCGATGGCCGCATCGGCGGCGTCACGCGTGGTGACGGAGCCATAGAGGGCACCGGCATCGGAGGCGGAGCGGATGATGATGAAGGTGTTGCCGTCCAGTTTCGCACCGGCGGCCTCAGCCTCATTCCGCGTCTCGAGGTTGACGACTTCGAGTTGCGCTTTGCGCCCTTCGAAGGATTTGATGTTACTGTCGTTGGCGCGCAGGGCCTTGCCTTGCGGCAAAAGGAAGTTGCGGGCGTAGCCGTCCTTGACGTTGACGACTTCACCCATCTGGCCAAGTTTGGACACGCGCTGAAGCAGGATTACTTGCATGATGTGCTCCTCACTTCACAGCATAGGGCAGCAGGGCGAGGAAGCGGGCGCGTTTGATGGCCGAAGCCAGTTCACGCTG
This sequence comes from Rhodobacterales bacterium, assembly GCA_031385205.1. Lineage (GTDB taxonomy): Bacteria > Pseudomonadota > Alphaproteobacteria > Rhodobacterales > Rhodobacteraceae > JAAFHS01. The sequence continues at coordinate 3,859 of JANNBG010000145.1, read as the reverse complement.
CTTTTTAGCCGACACTGCGGTGATACGGGATGGGACGATCTTGCCACGTTCGCTGACATAGCGTTGCAGCAGACGTGTGTCTTTGTAGTCGATGGCCGGTGCATTGTCGCCCGAGAAGGGGCACACCTTGCGGCGGCGGAAAAATGGTTTGGTTGCCATGGTTTGCAGGCCTTTTCTGATGCGATGGGTTAACGTGCGCGGTCGCCGAAGGATGGGCGTTCGCCACGATCCCCACGGTCACCGCGATCGGGACGGTCGCCAAAGGACGGGCGTTCGCGGCGTTCGCCACCAAAGCCGCCACCATCACGGTCGCCACGTTCACGATCATCACGTTTCTGCATCTGGACCGAGGGCCCTTCGACATGGGCATCGACCTTGATGGTCAGAATGCGCATGACATCATCATGCAGACGCATCAGACGCTCCATCTCCTGCACGGCGGCGGGTGGGGCATCGGTTTTCAGAAAGGCGTAGTGGCCCTTGCGGTTCTTGTTGATCTTGTAGGCCATCGTTTTGACGCCCCAATACTCTTTCTCGACGACCTTGCCGGCATTGTCAGCCAGCACGGTGGAGAAATGTTCGATCAGCTCTTCCGCCTGCGTGCTGGACAAGTCCTGGCGCGCAATAAAAACATGCTCATACAGCGGCATGCGAGTTCCTTCGTTTCAGGCGCATTTCATCGGGCAGACGGTTGACCCGCCGCAGTCTGCCCACGAGGTGTTACGCCGGTTCAGGGGTGAACGGCGGGATGAGGCGTTATACAGAGGTGGAACCGGGATGCAAGGGGCGGATTAGGGTGTCAGACGGGTGCGCCATCGGGGCCCGTGGGTGGCCTTCCGTTTCTGTCAAAGAACGCGATCCACCACTTTACCACCCTGACAACAAGTTGAAATATGTGCCACGACATAAGCCCGAACACCATGACGATGCCAAAGGCAAAGAAGGTATTTGGCATTTTCCCGGAATTCTTAATCCATTCAATGATCTGATCGACGGCCCCGATGGTCGTTGCCCCCCAGTCGCCGCTGAGAACGCGGGCGGATACGGGTGTTGAAAGGAAGAAGACGAAAATTGATCCAAGCAGCACCTCTAACGGACGTGCCTTGCCGTTAAGCTTCAGCACGCAGCCGATGATGACGCCCAGAAAGAACAAGACGGCCATGACGGCCATGATGACGATATCGCGCGAGTAGGTGCCGCCGAAAATCTCGATGCGGTTGTTGGTGAGGGCCGAGATGCCGTTCAGGGTATCGGGATTGAGATGTTCCATGTCAATTTCCGCCCATTGGGGTTACAGTAAACGTTTGGGGTGGTTGGCCAACCTCGCCCCACAGCGCCCAAGCGGGAGAAGCCGTGCTGTCAAGCGGGGCGATTTGGACCCAGCGATTCAGGGACTTTTCCTGATAGACATCGACAAAGCCGGTCACAAGCAGTTGGGCAGGTGCGGCACTGGTCTGACCTGTGACGCTGTAGCCGGAGGGGGCTTTGCTGTCAGGCTGCAGGGCGAAGACGGTGCTGTTGTCGATGGCAGGTTGCACGATGGCGCGGGCAATCGGCAAAGATTGGAACGCGCCATTGGGCGGAGCATCGAACAGGACGATGTCGGCAGTAGGAGAGATCAGCGCACCAATTGGGTTGGCGTTGGGATCTTGTGCAAATGCAGGGACAGCAAAGACGCAAAACAGGAGCGGTATGAATGGGTGTTGCATGAAAAATATCCTAAAATGGGACGATACACGTCAAAAATAGAATAGCATAACTTCACACGCTTGGGGAGAAGATTTCTGTGGCTTGCTTACTCGGAGTTGCTGGCGGATTGGCGGGTTGCGGAGAGGGCGACGATGATATCGGTCATAAAGCCGACGGAGGATTCGTCGGGGTAGGCATCACCGATGCGATATGTGCGGCGGTCGAGGGTGGTGGTGCCTTGCATGGTGGCGGTGTCGCCTTGGATTTGCAGGGTGAAAGGCAGGGTGAGGGGGGCGGTGATGCCGTGCAGGGTGAGGGTGCCGGTGGCGGTGTAATCGGGGCCGGTGGGGGCGATGTCGGCGGTGAATGTGGCGGTGGGATGAGCTTTGACGTCAAAGAACTGGGGGCCTTTGGCCTGATCGGAGACAGAGCCGATGGTGAGGCTGGCCACGTCGATGGTGACAGTGACTTCGCCTGTCTTTGTGGCCTCATCAAACTGGATATCGGCGGACCATAGGCCAAATTGGCCGGGAAGTTGGCTGCCCATTTGTTTCACGGCGAAGGTGAGGGTGCCTGTGGTGACCTGCCAGTTGCCGGCGGTGGCGGCGGTTTGGGTGGGGGCTGTTGTGGGTGCGGTGGTTGACATGGACCATGCAAGGCCAGCGCCAGCGGCGTAGATGAGGAAGGCGGCGATGGCGGGGGATTTGGGATGGGCTATGCCTGTCGCAGAGATAGGGGCATCGCGGCCACGGGTCATGCGGGTAAGGGTGGCGTCGCGGTCGATGAGGGCGTGTTTCAGGGCGCCTGCGATGTGCAGAAGGATGGCGGCGGCGAGGAGTTTGGTGAAGAGCCAATGCATGGCGCCTGCGGTGCTGGCGAGGGTTCCGGAGGTGGGCACAAAAGGCAGGTCATCACCAAAAGGCCAAAGGATGGGGGCGAAGCCATCGGTGGCGGCATGGGTGACCCAGCCGGAGAGGGGGACGGCGATGAGGGAGATGTAAAGGGTCCAGTGGACGCCTTCGGCAAGCCGCGTTTCCCATCGGCGATTGGGGTGGAGGGGTTCGGGGCGGGGTTGGGTGATAGCCCAGAGGATGCGGAGAAGGGCGACCGCGAAGGCGGCGATGCCGAGGGTTTTGTGGAGGGAGAAGAGCTGGGCCTTGGTGGCGAGTTCGGGGCCGGTGGCGAAGGGTAGGCTGTTGGCGAGCAGGCCAAGGGGAAAGTTCGTCAGGATGATGAGGGCAGTGAGCCAATGCAGGGTGCGGGCGATCATGCCGTAGCGGGTGGCCGTGTTGCTGGCGGGCATGGCGGTGTCCTTGCTGGGTTGCAGGCAGCATAGCAGATGCAGGCAAATTGGGCAGGGGGCGTTGCATTGGGGGGGGGAAGGCGGCTAGATTTAGGAAAACGAGAGGGAATTCGATGAGCCGCGCGTATATCTTTCCGGGCCAAGGGGCGCAGACGATTGGTATGGGGCGGGCCTTGGCAGCGGCCTATCCGGCGGCGCGCGACGTGTTTGATGCAGTGGATGAGGCGCTGGGGGAGAAGCTGTCGGCGCTGATCTGGGAGGGGACGATCGAGGAATTGACGCTGACGCAAAACGCGCAACCGGCGTTGATGGCGACATCGATGGCGGCGATGGCGGCGCTGGATGCGGAGGGGATGGCGGTGACGGATGCCAGCTTTGTTGCTGGGCATTCGCTGGGGGAATATGCGGCCTTGTGTGCGGTGGGCGCGATTGGGTTGGCGGATACGGCACGGCTGCTGCGAACGCGGGGACGCGCGATGCAAGAGGCGGTGCCGGTGGGTGTGGGGGCGATGGCGGCACTGCTGGGGTTGGATTTCGCAACGGCGGTCGAGGTGGCGGCAGAGGCGGCGCAGGGCGAGGTGTGCCAGGCGGCGAATGACAATGACCCGGGGCAGGTGGTGGTATCGGGCCACCGGGGGGCGGTGGAGCGGGCGCTGGAGATTGCCAAGGCACGCGGGGCAAAGCGGGCGATCCTGCTGCCGGTATCAGCGCCGTTCCACTGCGCGCTGATGCAGCCTGCGGCGGCGGTGATGGCAGAGGCTTTGGCGGGGGTGGTGATTTCCGCGCCGTCTGTGCCGGTGGTGGTGAATGTGCGGGCAGAGGCGGTGACGGAGCCAGACCGCATCCGCGCGCTGCTGGTGGCGCAGG
>JANNBG010000001.1:0-4718 GCA_031385205.1 Rhodobacterales bacterium | reverse complement strand
TCCGGCAGTGACCGCCCCGCGCGAGATCGCTCTTACCGTGAGTCGTGGTCATCTCGCGGTCCTGTACGGCTCAAACGTGCGCGCACAGCTGCGTGGCCTCGAGGCACAGATCGCCGGACCGGGTCCTGGTATTGTCAGCGGAATTGCAGCACCGATTGTATTTGCTGTAGATGCGCACATGGGGCGCGCGCCAGAGCGACTTGTCCCTTTGTCGCTCACAGTGGACGCCACGGACCGCGAACGGACACTTCGAACTGGGGTGCACATACGGATTCCGGGCGCAGCATTTCAGCGAGCTGAAGGTCGGGGGCTCTAAGCGAGTGGCTACGATCGTACAGCTCTCAGATTTGCATCTGGGCATCAGCGCGACACAGCAAGCGAGCTTGGTCGAGCCGATGTACTCGTCTCTTAGCCGCCTTAAATCCCAGGGAATCACCGTTGATTTGCTGGTCATCACCGGTGATCTCTTCGAGAGTACCGACGTCACAGCCGAGCAGGCCATCGAGACCATCGGGACTCTTACAAGCCGGATACGCGAGTCCCTCACGCCAACGCTTCCGATTATTTTGCAGCCCGGCAATCATGACCGACGCAAAAGCGGGATCATTGGACCGCACGACCCTCGGATCTTTGACGCGCTCAAGAGTGGGCTCGATAAGCGAACGTTGGTCACCGGGTGCGAGACTCCGTTTTTGAGCGAGCTGGTGTCGCCAGAATTTCATGGTCTCCCCTGGATTATTGCGTCGTTTGATTCGACCTTTTTACCGAAAGGAAAATTCAGCGCCGGTGGCATCTTGCGCCAAGAAGATCTGCTGCAGTTGGCCGAGCGGCTCATGGATTTGGATCCAAAGTTTCCGCTCGTTTTGCTGATTCATCATCATCTTATTCCGACTCCGCTGACCGATCTTTCGCGGGTCGATGTGAACACGACGGGGGCCACGGGCGCGGAAATGGTGATGATGGTGGTGGGTGTGGGCACGCTGACCGGGTCGGACTTCATCCTGTAACGTGCTTGCCGTGGCAGGGTTGCCCTGCTAGGCAAATCCCGATGAATTTTGTCGGGTGAAATGTGACGGCAACACTGCCCAGAGTGCAGGCCACGGGTCTGACGCGCCGCCTTGGCGGGCGGGTTGTGGTGGATGATGTGTCACTGACGCTGATCGCGGGGCAAGTGACGTGTTTGCTGGGGCCATCGGGGTGCGGCAAGACGACGACCTTGCGGATGATCGCGGGGGTGGATGGGCCGGATGCGGGGCGGGTGATGATCGACGGGGTCGATGTAACACAGGCCCCGGCCGAGGCGCGCGGTGTGGGGCTGATGTTTCAGGATTTTGCGCTGTTTCCGCATCTGACAGTGGCGCAGAATGTGGCATTCGGGTTGTCAGGCGATAGGATGTCCAAGGTGAAGAGGACGTCAGAACTGCTTGAAAGAGTAAATCTTTCCGGCTTTGGCGGCAAACATCCGCATGAATTATCAGGCGGCGAGGCACAGCGGGTGGCCTTGGCGCGTGCCTTGGCCCCACGGCCACGCGTGATGCTGATGGACGAGCCGTTTTCGGGCCTCGACAATCGGTTAAGGGATGGCATCCGGGATGCGACGCTGGCGATATTGAAGGAAGAGGGCACGGCGGTGCTGCTGGTGACGCATGAGCCGGACGAGGCGATGCGGATGGCGGATGACATCGCGTTGATGCGGGATGGGCGCATCGTGCAACAGGGCGCACCCTATAATGTCTATAACGCGCCGGTAGACAAGGCTGCGGCAGCATTCTTTAGCGATATCAATGTGATCCGGGGTGAAGTTCAAGGGGCGCTGACGGCAACACCGTTTGGCGATTTTCTGACACCGGGGCATGGCGATGGCACGGCGATTGACATCGTGATCCGGCCACAGCACCTGAAGATCGACTTTGATCGTGCGGGACGGGGCCCGAACCCAACAGCGGTAGATGGGTCTGCGGCACGCGGTACCGTTGCACGGGCGCGCTATCTGGGGCGGGAGTCATTGGTGGATTTCACGATGGATTTTGACGGATCGGTGCTGACCGCGTCAGTGCCGGGAGTGTTTTTGCCGAAACCGGGCACGGTGTTATGGCTGATGATCCGCCGCGATCGGTGTTTTGTGTTTCAGGCGGGGGATGGTGGGTTGGCACCCACCCTACGGGCCGAACGGTAGGGTGGGTGTCACCCCCCCCCCTCAATCCTCATCCTCTTGCCCCGCCAGATAATCCTCCAGCGTTTTGCCCGGTTCATCAGCAAACACTTCTCCCGTCGCATCAATCCCGAGGATCCGGTCAACGCGGAATTGCTGAAATCCGCGCGCGTCGCACCATGCGGTCAATGACCAGACCCGGCCCCAAAAGCCCAGTTGCAGCGGGCGGATATCGCGGTGGGTCTGGTGCCCTGCGGCATCAATATAGGTGATTGCCAACCGTTCGCGCCCCCTGATTGCTGCCCGCAGAACGGGCATTTGTGGCGCGGCACGGGGCGTATCGCGGGTGGGGGTATCCAACGGATCATCCGTCCCCAGCACGGGCGTCACGGCGGCCACCTTGGCCGCAATGCCGCGTGCGGCGCGGGCCAGGCTGGCATCGGGGCCATCCGCCACATGGCGCAGACCTGCACGCAGGGCGGCCAGTTCGACCGCTGACAGGATCATCGGCGGCAGTGTGATGGGCGTGCGCAGGATATAACCCACGCCACGCTCGCCTTCCAGCGGCATGCCCGACGCCGTCAGCGTGGCCATGTCGCGCCAGATGGTGCGTTCAGAGACATGCAGGGCATCGGCCAGTTCCGCTGCACGATGCAGGCGGCCATCGCGCAACAGTTGGATCAGATCATACAGGCGGTCAGTGCGGCGCATGGTGTGATGGTGGTGCTTTGCAGGAAGGGCGTCAAGGCAACTGACAATTAACTGTCAGGAATGGCCATGAAACTGCATGAAATGCCTGTTTGACGGTTGGTCTGTTCGGCAAGCAGCGTTATGCAGACGCATCACGGGTGGCTTGCGCCCGCTACACATGGAGGATTTATCATGCACTTAAGCCCATTGCACCTGCTGGTGGTGGCGATTGTCGTGCTTGTGCTGTTTGGCCGTGGCAAAGTGTCCAACCTGATGGGCGAATTTGGCCGCGGGATTACAGCGTTCAAGAAGGGCGTAGCCGATGGCACGACCGAGATCGAAAAGGAAGCGGCGGCCAAAGCGGCCCGCGATGTGACGCCAAGCGAGAACGACAAGGTCTGAGACGAGTTACGAAGGCCGGATGCCACAAAAGGGGCTGACGCGGAATGTTTGGTGATATCGGCTGGGCCGAATTGGTGCTGATTGGCATCGTTGCGTTGATTGTGATCGGGCCGGAAGACCTGCCAGACATGTTCCGGCAAGTGGGGCGGTTTACGGCCAAGCTGCGGCAGATGTCACGTGAGTTTTCACGCGCGATGGAGCAGGCAGCCAAGGACAGCGGTGTGAAGGACGTGGCGGATGATCTGAAGGCGGTGACGTCGGCCAAATCGCTGGGCCTGAACAAGGTGAAAGAGGCGGCAGACCGCTTCGAGAAATGGGATCCGATCAAGAACGCGGCCAAGTCGTCGGTGGTGACCCCTGCGGTGGCGACGGCGGCAGCGATGGTGGCGCCAGTGGTGGAGCCGGTGATTCACGGGGCAGCGACGCAGGCATTGGTGGAAAAGCAGGCGGCGAAAAAGGCGATTCTGGCCGATGCGACGGCCAAGCTGAAGGCGGTTGAGACAGCGCCCGTGGTGGCCGAAGCTGCGGTGCCTGTGCCCAAACCCCGTGCGCCACGCAAGAAGAAGGTGGATCCGGCATGACCAAAGCGGATGATCTGGACGACAGCGCCGCGCCGCTGATCGAACACCTGAAGGAATTGCGCAGCCGTATTCTGGTATCGGTGGGCGTGCTGACAGTGGCCTGTCTGGTGGGTTACCTTTTGTGGGTGCCGATCTTTCACATCCTGTCGATACCCATGTGCAACGCGATGGCGGATTATGGGCAGAAATGCCAGTTCGTTCTGATAAAACTGCAGGAAGGCTTTTTCGTCGCTGTGAAGATTGCGGTCTGGGCCGGGTTTGCGATGTCGTTTCCGGTGATCGCGTTTCAGCTGTGGCGCTTTGTGGCACCGGGGTTGTACCGCAATGAAAAGAACGCGTTTCTGCCGTTTTTGTTGGCGTCACCTGCGATGTTCATCGCGGGCGCGGCATTCGCCTATTACATGATCCTGCCCGGCGCGTTTCACTTTTTCCTGAGTTATCAAAGCGACTTTACCGCAGCGATGGTTCCGGGTGCTGACCCGGCACCTGCGGCGATATCACAGACGACAGCGGGGGTGCTTTATCAGGGATCGGTCGAAAGTTTCCTGTCGCTGACGATGCAATTCGTGATGGCGTTCGGGCTGTGCTTTCAGTTGCCGGTTTTGCTGACGCTGATGGGCAAGGCGGGGATGATTTCATCCGCCGGGCTGCGCGCGACACGGAAATACGCGGTGGTGGCGATCTTGTCAGTGGCGGCGGTGGCGACGCCGCCGGATGTGATGAGCCAGCTTATCATGTTTTTTGCGATTTACCCGCTGTACGAGCTGTCGATCTGGATGATCGCGGGGTTCGAGAAAAAGCGTGAGGCGCAACAGCGCGCGGATGGCACTTGGGTGGAAGATGAGTGATCCGTTGCTGCGGATTGCGGCAGCGTTGGAGCGGTTGGCCCCGGC
>JANNBG010000790.1:0-1527 GCA_031385205.1 Rhodobacterales bacterium | reverse complement strand
CCCATGTCGATATCATCCACCGACGATGCGAATGTGTACAACACCTGCCCATCCGCGCGGATCAGCACCGGGTCCGACACAGACGCCGCATCAATCGAGATCGGCCCCAGAATGCCATCCGCCCATTCAATGCGGCTCTGTTCCAGTTGGAACCGCCAATACCCATTCCGCCCTTCCGCCCGCATACGCGCACGGTCATCCTCCGACAAACGCAAGGACGTGCGGTCATACACAGGCGGGCGGCCCATGTTCAACTGCTTCTTCCGCTTCAGGTCCAACTCCACAGGTGTCTCGAAACACTCATAAAACCGCCCCGCAGAACGCAACCCATCCGCCGCCTCGCGGTACCGGTCCATCCGCAACGACTGCTTTTCCAGCCGGTCCCAATGGATGCCCAGCCACTCCAGATCGGCCATCAGCCCATCCGCATATTCCTGCTTTGACCGCTCCTGATCCGTATCATCCAGCCGCAGGATGAACGTGCCCCCCGCCTTGCGCGTGATCAGGTAATTCATCAGCGCCGTACGCAGGTTCCCAACATGGATATAGCCGGTCGGCGAAGGCGCGAAACGGGTCACGACAGGGGTGGTCATAGGCTCTCTCCTTGGCACGCCCTTCCCTGTCATATGGCCCCCCGATTGTCCAGTTGCGCCCAAAGCGCAACCCTGCGACACCGCCCAGCATGGATGATGACCTGTACCCTCCCGACCTTGCCCTGATCGAAACCCTTGCGCTGGCCGCCCGCGCAGGCCTGCCCGATGCGTTTCGCACCGCAGCCCTGCAGGTTGCCCTGAACGTGGTCGATTTCGCGCCCGATGACATGCTCGAAGAGTTGGATATGAACGATCCGTACGAACTGACGGGCGTTTACGAAGGCATCCCCCTGCCGGAAAAATCCGTCACCGACCAACCCAACCGCCCCGATACCATCTGGCTGTTTCGCAGACCAATACTGGAGGAATGGGCGACGCGCGGTGATGTCGGCCTCAAGGCCCTTGTCACCCACGTCTATATCCATGAACTCGCCCACCATTTCGGCTGGTCGGATGAGGATATCGCCGCCATCGACCCCTGGTGGGAATGACCCCCTATAAAACCCTTAACGCCCCCGCCATCCACGGCCATTCCGCCACTGCAGGCCCCACCACCCGCGCCGCAATCTGCGCGCGCAATCGCGCGGCCACCTGCGCCGGCATATCCCGCAGCACACCCTGCCGCGCTGACAGGCTGATCGTCCGCGCCAGCGGTGCAAACGGCAAAGGCATCACCTCCACCCCGCCCCGAAACCGCGCGGCAAAGCCAATCGCCAGCGGCGTCAGAATCGTCCACCCCGCCCCTGCCGCCACCATCGCCATGATTGCCGCGTAACTGTCCAATTCAAACCGCTGTACCAGCCGCACATTCGCCCGTGCCAGATGCGCCCCGATCAACCGCCCCATATGGTGCCGTGCTGTGTATTGGATCACCGGCATCTGCGCCAAATCCGCAGGCTGCGTTCCCTTGGGTGCCACCGCCACAAACGGCTCT
>JANNBG010000781.1:0-5658 GCA_031385205.1 Rhodobacterales bacterium | reverse complement strand
AAGACGGCGCAGAACGGGGAATAGGCGAAGATGCCATTGGGGCCGGTGCGGTAATCAAGGAAATCGGTGGTGGTATGGGCGAAACGGCCGATTTTGGCGGGGGGTTCGGCCATGGTGGCACTGAGAAGGATGTCATAACCTGTGCCGCCTTCGGGCGTGAAAAACGCGGCCATCTGGCGGCCAAAGGCGTGGATGTCATTGACGGCTTGCAGATAACGCGTCGGGGCCAGCGTTGCGGCATGGGCAAAGGCCCCACGGCCCACGCCTTCAATCTCCGCGTCGGTGGGCGCGCGGCCCCCGGTTTTGGTGGTGATGCTTAACGCGGTGCCAATGGCCACGATATCCGTCCAGGCGCGCATCATCATGGGCACGTCGGCCATGGGCCGCGCATGATCCACATGGTGGCCAAGGGATTCCAGCAGTTCGGCGGTGTCCAGCACGGCGGCCTTCACATCCGGGTGGATGGGTTCCCCTGTGAATGTCGTGTCACAGACCGCAACGCGCAGGCGCGCAGGGGGGCGGCTGATGGCATCGGCGTGGCTGCGCATCAAGGCCGGGGCGGCATAGGGTGCGCCAAGGTCTGCGCCCATGCAGGCATCCAGCAGGCTGGCGGTATCGCGCACGGACCGGGTGAGGAAGCCGTCAATGGCCATGCCAGCCCAGCCTTCACCGGCATAAGGGCCATCAGGCAGGCGTGCGCGGGTGGATTTGAAGCCAAAAAGGCCGCAGTTCGACGCCGGAATACGCACCGACCCGCCGCCATCAGACCCATGCGCAAAGGCCACGATGCTGGCGGCCACGGCGGCCCCTGCGCCCCCGGATGACCCGCCGGGGGTATGGTCCAGGTTCCACGGGTTGCGGGTGGGCGCACCGTAGACTGCGGCCTCGGTCGCGGCACCAATGCCGCCTTCGGGCGATGTTGTCCGGCCAAAGGTGACGACACCCGTGGCCTTGATGCGCTGGTAAATGGCGGAGTCGCGCGGGTAAATGGTGTTGGCCAACAGGCGCGAGCCGTTGTGCGAGGGGAAATCGACGGCCTCGCACCCCAGATCCTTGAGCAGGAAGGGCACGCCTCGGAAGGGCCCCCGTGGCAATCCGTCCTTGATGGCCTGACGCGCCACGCCTTCTTGCACCAGCACCACGGCATTGATGGCCGGATTGCGCGCCTCGACGGCTTTCAACGCCGCTGTCAGCAACTCGCCCGGTGTCACCTCGCCCTGTGCCACCATGCGCGCAAGAAATGTTGCATCCGACTTACCAAGATCACCCAGCATACCCGTCTCCTCGTTTTGCAGTCACCTTACCTGCCGGCAGCGATGCGTCCACAGCAGAATGCGCATGGCGCGGGCTGAATACGACGCGAGGCCCCGTTACCCCGACATCACGGCAGCAATGCGGCTTGACACGCATTTCTTGCGGCGTATGCAAGGGGCACTTCGGTTCTGCCAGTGATGGTGGATGAAAAGGGAATGCGGTGCGGGAGTGATCCCAAATCCGCAGCTGCCCCCGCAACTGTCAGCGGCGAGTGACGGCGGACTATGCCACTGGGGGTCAACCCCGGGAAGGCCCGCCCGAACAAAGACCCGCGAGCCAGGAGACCTGCCGAAGTGATCACCCTTACCGGGGCGCGGGGCGCGCTGCGGCAGGCGGATTCCGCCAGAGGTGACGCAATCACCGTCGGCGGAGGGGGCAACCTTTCCCAAGGCATATGGCTATCGCGGCGCGCGCCGCAGGGAACAGGGGAAAGACCCGTGAAGACAATTGGGATTATTGCAGTATTGGCGGCTGGGCCGGTTTTCGCACAGGACATCGTGCTGGATGACATCGTGGTGTCGGCGAATTTTGAGGACACCGAGGCAGGCCGCACGGGTGCATCTGTGATCGTGGTGACCGAAGAAGGGTTGCAGGCGACGGCGGATGTGCGGGTGATCGACTATCTGAATACGCTGCCAGGGGTGAACGTGACCACGCGCGGCGGAGTGGGCGGGCAGTCGGGCATCACACTGCGCGGGGCCAGCCAGAACTATGTGGCGGTGATCGTGGACGGCATCAACGTGACGGACCCTTCGGGCACGCAGGTATCCTATGACTTTGGCCAGTTGACGACGGCGGGCGTGTCACGGATCGAGGTTCTGAAGGGGTCGCAATCGGCACTGTATGGGTCCAGTGCCGTAGGGGGCGTCATCAACATCACCACAAAGCGCGCCACAGAAGATGGCACGGTCCAGACAATCGAGGCCGAGGGCGGCAGTTTCAAAACGGCGCGGCTGTCTTATTCGGTGGCGCATAAGGCGGGGCCGCTGGCGGTGGCGGCCACGATTGCGCGCGTGCAGACAGATGGCTTTTCGGCGGCGGATGCGGCGGATGGGAATACAGAGGCCGATGGGTTTGCGTCGACCCGGTTATCGTTCAACGCGGATTTTACGCTGCAATCGGGCATGAAGATCGGGGCGTCAGGGTTCGTGGAGAATAGCACGGGCGATTATGACGAAGGCTTTCCCTTGGGTGACGGCACGCCGGATGAGACGCAGGCGCGTAAGGAACGTGGGTTGCGGCTGTTCACGGAGTTTACCACGGGGGCTGTGGACAACAGCATTTCGGCCAGCATTTTCGATCTGACCCGGCGGTATCGTGACAGCGACGCCTTTGGGGCGAATGACAATACCTATCAGGGCACGCGGCATGCGCTGGCCTATCAGGGTGGGGTTGATCTGGGGGCTGGGCGGCTGGTGTTCGGGCTGGACAGTGAGACCGAAGATTACGCCCAGAACGGTAATTTCGGGGCGCTGTCTGCGACCTCACGCACGACCGGGGCCTATGCGGAATTCTCCACCGCGTTGGGTGACCGCACCGATGTGACGGCAACCTTGCGGCATGACGATCATTCGCGTTTCGGCGGGCAGACAACAGGCCGTGTGACGCTGGCCTACCGCGCGACAGATGATGTGACGCTGCGCGCACAAGCGGGGACGGGCTATCGCGCGCCGTCGAATTTTGAGCTGTTCAGTTTCTATGGCGATACGTCACTGACACCGGAATCCAGCCGGACCCTGGATGTCAGCGTGGAAAAGACGTTCGGCGACAAGGGCTTTGTGCAGGCGACGGCGTTTCTGTTGCAGGTGGATAACCTGATCGACTTTAGCGATATGGGCACGCCTGCGGATTTCAATGACGATGGCTATGCGCAGGTACCGGGCACATCGCGCAGGTCCGGGGTGGAATTGCAGGGCGAATATGCGGTCAGCGACACGTTCACGTTGGGCGCGAATTATACCTATACGGAGTCGTCATCGAACGCGTCGAGTGCATGGGCGGGTGTGCCGCGGCATGATCTGGGGATCAGCATTTCGGCGCAACTGGCCCCGGCGTTGACGGGGGTGTTGCAGGTGCAATATGTGGCGGACCGCTCGACATTGCCGGATTATACGGTGGCGAATGTGACGCTGACCTATGATCTGGGGCAGGACCGTGCGGCATATCTGCGGGTGGAAAACCTGTTCAATGAACAATACCAGCAGGTTGCAGGCTATGGCACATCGGACCGTGCGATCTATGCAGGCCTGCGTGCGTCGTTTTAGTGCGGCGGTCGCCCTTGCCCTGTGGGCAGGGGCGGCGATGGCGGCACCACCGGAACGGGTGGTGTCGATCAACCTGTGCACGGACCAGTTGGCCATGCTGCTGGCCGATCCGGGGCAGTTGGTCAGTGTCAGTCATCTGGCATCGGACCCGCTGTCATCGTCGATGGTGGTGGAGGCGGCGAAGTATCCGGAAAACCGGGGTGGGGCGGAGCAGGTGTTCCTTTTGCACCCCGACCTTGTGCTGGCGGGGGAGTACACGCCTGTGGAAACGATCAGCCTGTTGCAGCGGTTGGGGGTGCAGGTGGTGCAGGTGCCAGTGGCGAATGCGACGGCCGGGGCGGCGGATGTGATGCGGATGGTAGCGGCCGCGATGGGGCATCCGGAGCGGGGCAATACGATGGCCGACGCGTTTCTGGCGGACCTCGCGGCGTTGGCCGTGCCGGGGGAAAAGGCGACAGCGGCGATGTATTTTCCGCAAGGCTATACGACGGGGGATGGGACGCTGAGTAATGAGGTGCTGGACCTGACAGGCTTTCGCAATGTGGCGGTGGAGGCGGGGCTGACGGGGGGGGGTATTCTGCCGCTGGAGCGGTTGGTGATGGCGAACCCGGCGATGATCGTGACCTCGACGCCCTATCCGGGGGCGTCACGGGCGGAGGAGATTTTGGTGCATCCGGCGCTGGCAGCAGTGCGGGCAAAGGCCGGCGAGGCACGGACGACGGATGCGGATTGGGTGTGCGGGACGCCTGCATTGCTGAATGCGGTCAGGGCCATGGCGGACGCGCGGCGGGGGTTGCAATGAGGATCGATTTTTCTGCGAAAAATCAGTCTTTGCTCTTTGATTTTTCGCAGAAAAATCGGGGGATGCGGTCATGCGGGCGCTGATGATCTCGCTTGTCCTGCTGGTGGCCCTGCTGTTCATGGCATCCCTGCTTATCGGCCCTGCTGCGCTTGGCCTGCGCGAAAGCCTTGCGGCGCTGTTCACCGGGCAGGGTGAGGCGGTCGGGCTGGTCATGCGCGAAATCCGCCTGCCACGGGCCATTCTGGGGCTGATGGTGGGGGCGGTTCTGGGCCTTTCGGGTGCGGCGATGCAGGGGTTTCTGCGCAATCCGCTGGCGGAACCGGGGCTGATTGGGGTGTCATCCTCGGCGGCTTTGGGGGCGGTGTTGTCGTTACAATTTGGCTTGGCGGCGATTGTTCCACTTGCCTTGCCACTGTCTGCATTGACGGGGGCGGGAGTGTCAGTGATCCTAATCCTTGGGCTGGCAGGTCCGCGTGGCGGGGCGTTGGCACTGATCCTTGCAGGTATCGCGATTTCGGCACTGGCGGGGGCCTGTACGTCTCTGGTGTTGAACCTGTCGCCGAACCCGTTTGCGGCGATGGAGATTGTCTATTGGATGATGGGGTCATTGGCGGACCGGTCGATGGTGCATGTGGGGCTGGCGGTGCCGTTTATGGTGGTGGGGTGCGTGGCGCTGCTGACGACGGGGCGGGGGTTGGACGCGCTGACGCTGGGTGAGGATGTGGCGGCGTCGATGGGTGTGCGGCTGGTGCGGC
This sequence comes from Rhodobacterales bacterium, assembly GCA_031385205.1. Taxonomy (GTDB): domain Bacteria; phylum Pseudomonadota; class Alphaproteobacteria; order Rhodobacterales; family Rhodobacteraceae; genus JAAFHS01. The sequence continues at coordinate 523 of JANNBG010000781.1, read as the reverse complement.
TGCGCTGGGTGCTGGTGGCGGGCACGGCGGCGGCAGTGGGGGCGTCTGTGGCGGTGGCGGGGGCGATTGGGTTTGTGGGGCTGGTGGTGCCGCATATCCTGCGGCCGTTTGTGGGCGGGCGGCCGTCGCGGCTGCTGTGGGCGAGCATGCTGGGCGGGGCGGCAATGGTGCTGGCGGCGGATATTGCGGTGCGCGTGGTGGCGCCGGATCAGGATTTGAAGCTGGGGGTGCTGACGGCGATTGTGGGGGCACCGTTCTTTCTGCATCTGATCTGGCGGATGCGGGGGGGTGAGGCATGACGCTGTTATCCTTGACAGATTTCACGGTCCGGCGCGGCGAATGCCCGGTGGTGGACGGGGTTTCATTGACGGTTGCGGCGGGTGAATGCGTGGGGTTTCTGGGGCCAAACGGGGCGGCCAAGACGACGTTGCGGCGGGGGGCGCTGGGGTTGTTGCCGCATGAGGGGTCATCGAACCTGACGGCGCTGTCCCCTGTGGCGCGGGCGCGGGCGGCAGCGTTTTTG
>JANNBG010000773.1:0-2834 GCA_031385205.1 Rhodobacterales bacterium | reverse complement strand
TTTGTTCGAACAAATTTGCAAAAATCTTCGAAGATTTTTACGACACCCCCGCCTGCAATCGATACCCCGGCGCGTGGCACAGCCGCACCACCGTGATCACATCAGCCTCGACCCATGTCGCCCGGTCCGTTACAAACACCGCCGTGCCGGCTGCCACACCCAGCACCGCCGCCTCTCTGACGCTTGCGCCTTCCGCCGAAAATGCAATATCCCCCGTGGTATAGCGCACGTTCCTCACCAACCATTCATTCGCGCTGACCTGCGTAAAATCCGGCAATTCCCCCAAAACCCCCACATTCAACCACCGCGCCTCAAACGCATAGGGCCGCCCATCCGCCAGATGCAGCGTCTCCAGATACAGCATCCGCCCCGCAAACCCCGCGCGTGACGCCACAGGCACCGACGGCACACCCATGCTTTGCTCCAACAACCTATGGGTATAAACCTGCCCTTTACCCTCTACATCCAGCCGTATGACCGGAATATCCACCACCGCCTTACGCACCGGCAACAGCGCCACCCGCGTGCCCGCGCGGCGCCTGCGCTCCAACACACCCTGCCCCGCCAAATCCCGCAACGCCCGGTTCACCGTCGCCCGCGCGCAACCAAACTCCACCGCCAAAGCCTCCTCCGACGGGATCGTCACGCCCGGCACCCAATCCCTTGCCCGGATGCGCCGCAACACCTCGGCCCTGATGCCCTGATGGTTCATAGCACCGCCGCCAAGCGCGCCATAACACCTCGAAAAGCCTTGGTAATCCCCTCGCGTTGTACATGCCGCCCACCCTGCACAATCGCTCGTCCTGCCGACCAAACATCCCTGACCATCCGGTCATCGCCTGCGAAAATCCATGTGTCCAAAATCGCATCCCCCGTCCGATCCCCCAGATCGCCCCTATCATCCAACATCACCAAATCCGCCCAATCCCCCATCCGGATCGCCCCGGACCTCCGCCCCGCCGCCTGCGCACCGCCCGCACAGACCGCATCAAACAGCGTCCGCCCGGTGGAGTATTCCCCCGCCAGCATCGCCCGCCCTTTGTGTAGAAGACGTTGCGAATACTCCAAAACCCGCAGCTCCTCACTCAGTGATATCCGCACATTGCTGTCCGACCCCACGCCATAGCGCCCCTTGGCCCCCAGCCACCCAACCCCATCAAATACCCCATCCCCCAGATTGCTTTCCGTGATCGGGCACAGCCCTGCAACCGCACCCGATGCCGCCAGACCCGCCGTCTCAAACGGCTCCATCTGCGTCGCATGCACCAGACACCAGCGCCGATCAACATCAACATTCCCCAGCACCCATTCCACCGGACGCGCCCCCCGATGCGCCAAAAGCTCATCCACTTCAGCCACTTGTTCCGCGATGTGGATGTGCAATGGCGCATCCGGCGCAAAATTCACAGCCGCTCGCAATCCCTCCACCGAAACCGCCCTCAACGAATGCGGCGCAACCCCCAGCACCGTATCCGCAGGCAGCCCCCGCAAGGCCACTTGCGCGCCCTCCCACAGCCGTCCAAACCCGTCCACATCATTGCCAAACCGCAACTGCCCACCCTGCAGCGCCCGCCCATCGCAGCCACCCTGTTGATACAGCACCGGCAAATGCGTCAGCCCCAGACCCGTATCCAAAGCCGCCGCCGCAATCCGCCCCGACATCTCGGCCACATCACTATAGCTTTGCCCTCCAACCCCATGATGCAGATAGTAAAACTCGCACACCGCCGCGTAGCCCGCCTCAGCCATTTCCATCATCACCTGTGCCGCAATCGCCTGCACATCCTCTGGCAAGAGGTGCGCGAGGAACCGGTACATCAGCGTGCGCCATGTCCAGAAACTATCCTGCCCACTCGTCCGATATTCCGTCAGCCCCGCCATCGCCCGTTGAAAGGTATGCGAATGCAGGTTCACCGGGGCCGGGCACAGGATGCCCTTGCCACCCGGAACGCCAACCTCAACCGCAGAAATGCGCCCGTCAGTCACTGTCACCCGCACCCCATCCACCCATCCATCCGGTAACAAAGCAGTCGCGGCGTGAATCATGGTAGCCTCGCTTGACAGAGTATTATGTCTGCACATAATAAGATGATGTACAGACATTAGGCAAGCCCCATGGCGATTCTCCTCACACATGCGACGGTCGCGACGATGGTGGGGGGTTACGGCCTGCTGCCCGATGCAGCTGTCGCCGTGCAGGGTGACACCATCACATGGGTTGGCCCCATGGACGCCATCCCCGATGCCTACAAAGGCCATGACGCGCATGATTGCGGTGGCCTGCTCCTGACCCCCGGCCTGATCGACTGCCATACCCATGTCGTCTTTGCCGGCAACCGCGCGGGCGAATTTGAGGCCCGCCTGAATGGCGCGTCCTATGCCGACATCGCCCGTGCCGGTGGCGGCATCCTGTCCACCGTCACCGCCACCCGCGCCGCAACCGAAGACGCTCTGATCGCCCAATCCCTGCCCCGCGTCGATCAGATGATCGCCTCCGGGGCCACAACGATTGAGATAAAATCCGGCTATGGCCTTGATATCGCGTCCGAACTCACCCTCCTCCGCGCCGCCCGCCGCGTCGCAGGCCTGCGCAACATCACCGTCAAAGTCACCCACCTTGCCGCCCACGCCATCCCACCCGACTACACCGGCCGCGCCGATGCCTATATCGACGAGATCGCCATTCCGTCGATGCTAGCCGCCCACAAAGAACACCTGATCGACGCCGTCGATGCGTTTTGCGAAACCATCGCCTTTACGCCTGCCCAAGTTGAACGCCTGTTCCGCGCCGCCAAAGCCCTGAATTTGCCCGTCAAACTGCACGCCGAACAGCT
>JANNBG010000735.1:0-8952 GCA_031385205.1 Rhodobacterales bacterium | reverse complement strand
CTTGCCGCCCATGGCCTGCGTGGGCGCATAATACGTCACCAGATCACACGGTTGCACGCGTTTCAGCGGGGCCTCTTTGCCATGTGCGACCTGCATGAAACCGCCCATTTGACCACGGGCAACATGGTCAGCACAGGCAACGGCGATCCAGTGATGGGGCATGATGGGCCTCCTTTTGGCCAGCATAGCAGGCCCTGCTGACAGATTGCGGCAGCAATGCCTCGCCCCCGGACCCTCTCCGAAGTCAGCGAGGGGTGCAGGACGGGCGCGCCTCCCCTCTCCCGCTTTGGGAGACGGGCAGGGGGAGAGGTTGTCAAACCCCCACGACACCCCTGTCCACCAGCCGCGCGATTTGACCCGATGCCATGCCCAGCACATCCGCCAGAACCGCCTCTGAATGCTGCCCTAACCGGGGTGCGGGCTGCGGGGCCATCCGGTCAAAGGCCGACGATGCAACGGGGCTTCCTGGCATCGGATAGGACCCGATCCCCGGCTGTTGAACCAGCGAAAACATCGGGTTATCCACCGACAGATCCGCATCCTGCCGCACCGCCTGGGCAAAGCTGCGATACAGCGACCATGTCAGACCCGCCGCATCAAACAAGGGCGCAATCACCGCCACAGGCCGGGCGGCAAACCACGGGGCCAGCGCCGCCGTGATGCCACCCTGCGCGTGCCAGCGGGCGCCTTCGGCGGCCAGATCGCCCAGATGCGACAGGTCCACGCCGGTCACCTTGACCAACCCGCGCCATTGCCGGTCGGTCAGGCCAATGACCATCACGCGTTGGCCGTCAGCACAGACGAAATCCTGCCCATAGGCACCATAAAGCGCGTTGCCCACCCGCGCGCGGTCCACGCCATTCACCAGCACCTCGCCGACGATCCCGAGGTGCCCCATCACGCCTGCCGCCACATCTTTCAGGCTCAGTTCCGCCAACTGCCCCTGACCTGTCCGCAACCGGTGCCGTTCGGCAGCCAGCAGCGTATTGGCCACGATCTGCCCGGTGATTAAATCCCACGCGGGCAGGACGTGCCCCACAGGATCAGACCCCGCCACGCCCGTCGCCATGGGAAAGCCCATGGCGGGGTTAACGGTGTAATCAACGGCAGGCTCCCCCCTGCGTGTTCCCGTCAGGCTGACCATAATCAGGTCGGCGCGCTGCGCTGATAACGCTGGATAATCCAGCGCGCCGCGGCCGCGCAGGTTGGTCAGGAACATCCCCGCATCCGGGCCGGGGGCGGTGATGAGGGCGGCTACGATTTCGGCACCCTCCGGGTTAGCCAGATCAATGGCGAGAGAGCGTTTGCCCTTGTTCATGCCCGCCCAGAACAGGCTTTCCCCTGTCGCTGTCACGGGCCAGCGATGCGCATCAAGGCCACCTTGCAGGCGGTCAATGCGGATCACATCAGCCCCCAATTGCGCAAGGGTCATACCGGCATAGGGCACAGCGATGAAGGCGGCGGATTCGATGATGCGCATGCCATGCAGGGTCAAAATGCCACCTCAGCGGTCATGCATTGCAGGCCTTCCGCGTCAACCGTTGCCAGCTTGCCGCCCCATGCATTCAGCGTCAGAGGGCCTGTAAAGGCGGGGCGGACACCCCGAAAGGCGTAAGATATTGGGGCCTTTCCCGCGTGCTGGATGGCCTTGCCCATCAGGACCATGGCCTGCAAGGGGCCATGCACGACAAGGCCGGGGTAGTGTTCTGTGCCTGTGGCGTAAGGCAGGTCGTAATGGATGCGGTGGCCGTTGAAGGTCAGGGCGGAAAAGCGGAACAGCCGCACAGGGTCGGCGTGGAACGGCTGCGTCCAGTCGGGGGCTGGGGGTGCGGGTTGCGGCGGTGGGGGGGTGTAGTGATCGGGGATGGCGACAAAGACGATATCCTGCACCTCATCAATATGGCCATGGGTGCCTGCGGTGTGATGGGCGACGGTGACAAAGACCATCTGGCCAGAGGCCCCTGTTTTGGCAGAGATTTTCAGGATTTCGGAACGGCGGGTCAGGGGTTCGTCGATATGCAGCTGGCCATGAAATGAGAGCTTTCCACCCGCCCACATCCGGCGTTCCAGCGGCACAGGCGGCAGAAAGCCACCGCGTTGCAAATGACCATCGGTGGCCAGATCGGCATGCACGGCCTCCGGTGCCCAGCCCATCCAGTGCCAGAGCGGCGGCAGAATATGATCCGGTGTGGCGCAATCCAGCGTCTGCGACATGCGGCGCACATCGCGGGCGGTGATGCTATCCGTGGCGGTGACAGTGCGGCCAACCCATGCGGCGTAGTCGTGGGACATGATCGGTGGCCTTTTGCAGTTGCAGCGCAATATTGTTGCGCGAAGGAATAAGGACTGTGGTGAAAAGATCAACCCCTCACGGCTCGCTCTTCCCTCCCTTACGGTCGCGCATCGCTGATGAAAGTGAAGAGGCCCGCGAGGGTCCGATGTCCGCCCCCTTTACGGCGCTGGCGTCAGCACCGTCACCCCCACAGCCCCGGCCCGTGCCAGTTCCGGGTCCAGCGACATCGGCACGTATTCCCCGCGCCGCCACAACGCGCCCAGATCGTCATAAAACCGCGACAGCGGATGCCCCGATTGCCCCGTGGCCGTGATGAACACCGAACTGTCGGGATCAGCAAAGTCATACACCCCCCGGTACCCTGCGCCATGCACGTTTTCATACGGGTTTTCCCCCGTGCCCCGCGTGCGCCCGCGCTGCAAAGTGGTATCGCCACCGCTGGTCGATTGGCGGATGTTCACGAAATAGCGCAAGCCAGGCACATCGCCCAGCACCGGATGGTCATGCGTCGCCTGATGCGCATCGCCCCAACGCCAGCTTTCCAGCGCGGGCCCATAGGTTTCCGACAGGCCCAGCAGCGCATCATCCAAGGCCATCCGCGCCACATCGGTGCAGCTTTCCACCGCCGCCGACTGGATCACATCGCACCAGATGCTGGCACCATCGGTGTTGCGATAGACGCGTGCGATGAAATCCGGCTCTACATGCGTGAAACTATCCGCCAACGGCCCCAGATCATCGCGGATCAGGCGGTCTTGCAGCGCGCGCATCCAGGCCTCGGCGATCAGGGGTTCGGGCAGATGTTCGTTCATCTCGCCGTTCCAGTCGGCCAGCAGTTTCAGCGCCTGCTGCCGGCGCGCATCAGGTGTGCCTTCGGGGGCGGCCTCGCCAGTGAACCACAGATCGGCCCCGATCAGCGGCAGCAACGTGCGCGCGGTGGGGGAAACGGTATCCAGCTGCGCCTCGATAAAGCTGTCACGCGTATGCACCTCGCGCTGTTTCATCAGGGTCAGCCAGCGTTGAATGCGCTGCGTATCGCCCCATTCAAAGCTGAGATGATGGGGAAAGGGCGTATCGACCGTCTTGTTGTTGGTATTGCCCAAAAGGCCCGATGCGGGGGTCAGAAAACGCGGGTTGTCCGCATAGGGGAACATGCCTTGCCAGCGGTTGGTGGCGATCCAGCCGGGGCTGGGGATGCGGCCTTGGCTTTGGTGGGCGACGTCGCGTTTTGGCATGGCCCCGATGACCTGCATGGCAATGCCGTCTTTGTCGGCCAGCATCAGGTTCTGGCTGGGGGCGATAAACAGACTAGCCGCCTCCAGTGCCTGCGGGATGGATTTGGCCTGCATCAGTTGCAGGGCCGATGTCATCGAGGTGTCAGCGGGTGAAAGCGCTGTCCACGACAGGGCGGCCACATCGCCTTCGGGCGTGATGGACCCAAGGTCATAGTGCGAGCCGGGCAGGATGGGGCCATTGTCGGACCAGCGCAAAGTGACGGTGACGGGTTCGGCGTCCAGTACGGTGATGATGGACCGGCGCGTCTCAAACGCTTTCCAGCCGGTAGGTGTCTGGTATTCCTCGGGGTTGTCGGGGTTCAGCTGTTCGATGAACACATCCTGATCGTCGAGGTAACTGCTGGTCAGCCCCCATCCCAAAGCCTCAGATCGCCCGATCAGCACAGCAGGCACACCGGGAATGGTGGCCCCGATCACGCCACCCGATTGCAGATCCAGCCGCGCCAGATACCAGATGGTGGGGGCGGTAAAGCCAAGATGCGGGTCATTGGCCAGAAGGGTGCCTTGGGCCGCGGCCCGGTTGGGGGCTGCGGCCCAGGCATTCGATGCCCCGGCAAGGTCGATGCGCGGAAAGGGCGAGAGCGGGTCATCTGACGCGGTCTGAATAGGGGCCATGGAGGGGCGGATATCGGGGAACAGGCTGGCGTAGTCGGGGGCGGTGACGCCTTTGGATTGGTCGTCAGGCAGGATGTCGTGCAGGCGGTCTTGCGGCAGGATCAGCGATATTCGTGCCCGCAGCACTTCGGATTCCAGATGGCTGCTCAACTGCAAAGCCATGAGCTTGATGATGGCAATGCTATCGGCGGGCTGCCATGCGGCGATTTCATTGCTGAAGAAAAAGAATTCCGGTGCGCCACGCCCGCGTGCGCCCACATTGACTTGGTTGATCCACGCATTCACGCCAGCGGAATACGCCTCCAGCGCGGTGATGGTTTCGGGCGATTGCACGGCGACGGATTGGATGGACAGGTTATACAGATCATAGCGCCGCAACAACTCGTCCACTTTCAGGGTGCGATTGCCGAAAACCTCGGACAGCCGCCCCTGCGCCGTGCGGCGCAGCATCGTCATCTGCCACAACCGATCTTGCGCGTGGGCAAAGCCGAGCGCGAAATACACATCGGCATCGGTCTGGCCAAAGATATGCGGCACATTGTCGTTATTGCGCACAATCTCGACCGGGCTGGTGATGCCCTGCAGGGTGAAATCCTCGTTATAATCGGGCAGGGAGCGTGACAGGAACCAATAGGCAATGACGCCTGCCAGCAGGGCAAGGACGACCGCGCCAGTGAACAGGCGCAACAGCCAGCGGAAGGTGGTCAGCATGATGGTCCCGAACTTGACGAGGGCGGCCTGATGCGGTGTTAGTCCATTGGCAGGGCAAGGGCAATCAAGGGGCAGGGCATGGCGCGCGTGGCATTTCTGGGGCTGGGGGTAATGGGTGCGCCGATGGCGGGGCATCTGGCAGCCAAGGGGCATGATGTGGTGGTGTGGAACCGTACGGCGGCCAAAAGTGCGGCTTGGGTTGGGGCGCATAAGGGGGCTGTGGCGGGTAGCCCGCGTGAGGCGGCGGTGGGGGCAGATTTTGTGATGGCCTGCGTGGGCAATGATGATGATTTGCGGTCGGTGTGTCTGGGTGATGATGGGGCCTTTGCGGGGATGGCCGAGGGTGCAGTGTTTGTGGACCACACGACCGTGTCGGCGCAGGTGACGCGGGAACTGGCGGCGCATGTGCGGTTTGTGGATGCGCCTGTGTCGGGGGGCCAAGCGGGGGCGGTGAACGGGCAGTTGTCGATCATGTGCGGTGGTGCGCAGGCGGATTACGCAGCGGCGGAGCCTGTGATGGCGGGTTATGCGCGGGTGTGTCAGCGGCTGGGGAAGTCTGGCGCGGGGCAACTGGCCAAGATGATGAACCAGATTTGCATCGCAGGGCTGATGCAAGGGTTGTCAGAGGCGTTGGCCTTTGGGCAAAAGGCGGGCTTGGACGGGGCTGCGGTGGTAGAGGTGATTTCGCAAGGGGCCGCAGGGTCTTGGCAGATGGTCAACCGGCATGCGTCGATGTTGGAGGATCGTTTTGATTTCGGCTTTGCGGTGGATTGGATGCGCAAGGATCTGGGGATTTGTCTGGCCACGGCGGATCAGATTGGCGCGTCGCTGCCGGTGACAGCCTTGGTGGACCAGTTCTACAAGGATGTGCAGATCATGGGCGGCGGGCGGGGCGATACATCCAGCCTGATCCGGCGGTTGCGGTGACCATTGGGCGGATCATTCTGACGGATGATTGCGTCACTGAGGGGGCGGCATGGTTGTGCACGCAGGATGTGCGGTGGGGGCAGGCGATGGCCGGGTGTGGGCCATTGCCGTTGCGGCGCAGTGCTGACGGGTTCGGCGCGCTGTTGAGTGCGATTGTGGGGCAGCAGGTGTCGATTGCGTCGGCCAATGCCATCTGGGCGCGGCTGGACGCAGCGGGATTGACGGATCAGGCGGCGATGGCGGTGGCCACCGATGAGGATTTGCGCGCTGTTGGGTTAAGCCGCCAGAAGGCGCGCTATGGCAGGGCCTTGGCGCAGGCTGGTATTGATTTCAACGCGTTGCGTTGCATTCCTGATGTGGATGTGATGGCCACGTTGATTGCTGTGCCGGGCATTGGCGCGTGGACGGCCGAGATTTATGCAATGTTCGCGCTTGGCCGGGCTGATGTGTTTGCGCATGGTGATCTGACCTTGCAAGAGGCGGCTAAGGGATTGTTTGGGTTGGATATGCGGCCCAATGAGAAACAGATGCGGGTGATGGCCATGGCGTGGTCGCCGTGGCGGTCTGTGGCCGCGCGCATTCTGTGGGCGCATTACCGGGTGATGAAATTGCGTGAGGGCATCAGATGAGAACCTTGAAATCAGACAGCCGCGCGGCGCAATCGGGCAAGGCAACGTCCTTGGTGGTGGTCCTGCATGGCTATGGCGCGGATGGCGCGGATTTGCTGGGGTTGGCGGATAGTTTGGCACCGCATTTGCCGGATACAGCCTTTGCGGCACCCGATGCGCCGGAGCCTTGCCGGGGTGGTTACGGGCGGCAGTGGTTTCCCATTCCATGGCTGGATGGATCATCCGAGGTGGCTGCGGCCATTGGGCTGGCGGCGGCAACGGATGATCTGAATGGATATCTGGATCAACAGCTTGCAGCGCATTCTTTAAGTGCGGATCGGTTGTGCGTGCTGGGCTTTTCCCAAGGTGCCATGATGGCAATGCATGTGGTGCCGCGTCGTCATGCGGCGATTGCTGGCATCGTGGCGATCTCGGGCCGATTGCTGGTGCCGGAACGCATCGGGGAAGTGGTCAGCAAGCCGCCCGTCCTGCTGATCCACGGCGATGAGGATCAGGTGGTGCCCTTCGCGGATATGGGCACGGCAGGGCGCGCGCTGGTGGCGGCGGGGTTTGAGACGTTTGGCCATGTGATGCATGGCACCGGGCACGGCATCGCACCCGATGGGTTGCAGGTGGCGTTGTCATTTTTGGCCGAACGGTTGGGGGTCTGAAATTTTCAGGTCTGAAAATTTCAGTGGGTCACCCGATCCCGCCATTGGCCAGATACACCGCACAGCCTGTCAGCGCGGCAAAGTCATCCTCGACGATCGACACCGCACAGGCCTGCACGATCTGGCGCATCCTGCCTTTGTCGTGGAAGTGCTGCGTCAGGCCCATTTCATCAAAATACGGGGCCATGGCGCGTGACATGCCACCGATCAGATAAATTCCGCCATAGGGCAGGTGGATCATCGCAAGGTTGCCCAGTTCCTGCCCCAGAATGCGGATATAATGCCGGGCGGTTTCCAGCGCCAATGGGTCTCGCGCGGCAAGGGCTGCCATGATCTGCTGTGAGGTCAAAGGGTTCAACGCCCCCGCCTGCATGGTCACAAACGCATGGATATGTTCGATCCCGCGCCCGGCCAGCACATCCTCCACCCCGGTAAAGCCATGCGCATCAGCACCGTAGGTTTCGACAAACCGACACAGCGCAAGGTCTTCATCGGTGCGCACGGGCATGGTGATATGGCCGCATTCCGACGGGGCCACCACGCGGCCCCATGGCGTGTTATGCACGGGGGCTGCGTTCACCCCGGTGCCAAGACCGACGACCAGCATGGTGGCCCCGTCTTTAACCGGGCCAGCAATCACGGGGCGCAAGTGATCAGCCGTGATGTGGCCCAACGCCTGTCCCTGCGCCTGCAGGTCGTTCAAAATGGCCACTTGGGCGGCACCCGTGGCGGTGGCCAGATTGGGGCCGGTGATGCGCCAATGGATATTCGTCATGGTGGCCACGCCATCGGCAACAGGACCAGCCGCAGCAACACAGACGCCGTCAACCATGGCCAGACCCTGATCGTCCAGATAACGGCGCAAGACAGATTCGAGATCGGGGTAATCGGCATTGCGGAACTTTGCGACAGAGGCGTGGCGCACAACGGCCCCATCGGCCAAGGCGACGCGGGTATTGGTACCGCCAATATCGCCGACGATCACGAGCGGTTCCATGGTATTCCCCTAGTCGTTGCGCGCGATGGCGCGCCTGTAGGCGTGATACGAGGCTTTGGGTGTGCGTTTCAAGGTGTCGAAATCCACATGGACCAGACCGAACTGCTTTTCATAGCCCAAGGACCATTCGTAATTGTCCATCAGGGACCAATAGAAGAATCCCTTCACATTGGCACCCTGGGCAATGGCCGTCTTGGTGGCGGACACGTGGGAAAACAGATAATCCTCACGAATCTGGTCGCTTACAGCGCCATCTTCAACCACATCAGGGTTGGCCATGCCGTTTTCGGTGACATACATGGGCAGGTCGCTGACGTAGTCTTTGGCCATGCGCACAAGGGTGGTGCGCAGGCCATCAGGGTAAATCTCCCAGCCCATCTGGGTTTTGGGCAGGGTGCCGGGGGCTTCCTTAAAATGCGGCCATTGGGCGGATGGATCAGCGGCAATGATGCCACGGGTGTAGTAGTTGACGCCAAGCCAATCCAAGGGCTGACCAATGACAGCCATGTCATCCTGCCAGTTGGCGGGCATGTGGGGACCGAGGCCGACAAGGGTATCAGCGGGGTAGGTGCCCTTTGTCAGCCCTTCGATGAACCAACGGTTAAAGATGCCGTCGAAGGTATGGGCGGCGGTGATATCGGCGGGCGCATCGCTGGCGGGCTGCATGTGGGTGAAGTTCAGCACGATGCCAAGGTTGGGCTGGCCCATCGCGCGCAGGCGCTCGGTGGCCAGACCATGCGCCAGATTGATGTGGTGCATGGCACGCGCGGTGGCGCGGATGTCACGCAGGCCGGGGGCGTGGATGCCCCAGAAATGCGACAACCACGACACGCAC
>JANNBG010000704.1:0-3983 GCA_031385205.1 Rhodobacterales bacterium | reverse complement strand
TTGCGTTCCTGATCTAACAGGTCGCCCTTGGTGATGATGATGACGCGGTAATCTTTGGTGAGGGTTTCAACAGTGGCGCGGGCGTGGGGCAGAAGATCAACGGGATGTTCCAGCATGTCACGCCCGGCGGCGACGATCTGGGCGATGACGGAGGCGGGGACGCGGGCATCGGTCACTTCAATCGCTGTTTCGATCATGGACAGGACGAAACCTTTGACGCCATAACCATAATGCCCAAGGTTCCGGCGTTCGGCGGCCAACAGGCGGTCGTGCAGGGTGGTGGCATTAGCGTAGCCAGCCAAAAGGTCAGTAAAGTGGCTTTGGGTCAGCTGAAAAAACGCCTCGTTATGCCAAAGCGTATCGTCGGCATCAAAGCCGATTGTGGTGATGGGGCGTGTCATATCAGCAACCTGCGCAGCAAGGCCTTTTCGTCAAGCCAAAATCCGCTATATTACGATGGAACCCGCCAAGACCTGACCCGAAGGCACCGATTCCGTGACGCTGCACCCATTCCAGATGACTGATACACCTAAGGGTCCGCAAGGCGTGGGTCCGGGCACGGACACGACGATTCTGGCAAAGCCAAAGTCGAAAACGGAACGGCCACCGTTGTATAAGGTGATGCTGCTGAATGATGACTACACGCCAATGGAATTTGTGGTGCATGTGTTGGAGCGGTTCTTCGGGCTGACGCATGCGCAGGCGTTCGAGATCATGCTGACGGTACATAAAAAGGGCCTTGCGGTGGTGGGGGTGTTTTCGCACGAGGTGGCGGAGACGAAAGTGGCGCAGGTGATGGATTTCGCGCGCAGGCATCAGCACCCGCTGCAATGCACGATGGAAAAGGAGTAGGCCGCCTCGGCGGCTATTCATGCGGTCATCCCGTTTAGAAATGGCGCTGGATACCGGCGCATTGATGTTGCCTGATGCTGGCATGATTGGCGTCTATGGACCAGTCATGGGGGATGACCTGTCGGCCCTGCCGCGTGAACGGGTGGAGGTCATCACAGGGTTCAAGCCGGACTATGACCATTTTGCCGGGCAATATGCGGTGCGGCATGATGGCGTGGCGCGCTATGCGGCGGCGGTTGTCTGTTTGCCGCGCGCACGGGAACAGGCGCAAGCGTTGCTGGCGCAAGCGGCGGCTGAAGTTGTGGCAGGCGGTGTGATTGCGGTAGATGGGCAAAAGACGGATGGGGTTGATTCAGCGCTGAAAGACCTGCGCGGGCGGGTGCCGGTGTCGGACACGATGTCAAAGGCGCATGGCAAGCTGTTTACGTTTGCGGCGGGTGATGCTTTCGCCGATTGGGTGGCCATGCCGCGTGTGGTGGACGGGTTCCAGACGCTGCCGGGGGTGTTTTCAGCGGATGGGGTGGATGCGGGGTCTGCGTTGTTGGCGGCGGTTTTGCCTGCCAAATTGCCGAGCCGCGTGGCTGACCTTGGGGCGGGGTGGGGGTATTTAAGCCATGCCATTCTGCAACGCGAGGGCGTGAAATCGATTGAGGTGGTGGAGGCTGATTTTGCGGCGCTGACCTGCGCGCGGGTGAACATCACGGATGCGCGGGCCAAGTTTCATTGGGCGGATGTGACGACATTCCGGCCTGATACGCTGATGGATGCGGTGGTGATGAACCCGCCGTTTCATGTGGGGCGGACGGCGGACCCTGCGATTGGGATGACGTTTATCAAGTGCGCGAAAAAGATGCTGACGCCGGGGGGCAGCCTTTACATGGTGGCAAACCGCATGCTGCCCTATGACAAGCTGCTGCCGACGCTGTTCCGCGAGGTGATTGATCTGGGGGGCACGAAGGCATTTCGTCTGACGCAGGCGCGGGCGCCGATCCGGGATATCAGGACATGACTTTTTCCATCGCAGGCAAGACGGCGATTGTGACGGGGGCGGCAAATGGGATCGGGCTGTCCATTGCGCGGCATTTTCTGGATCAGGGTGCGAATGTGATGTTCGCGGATATGGATGAGGCGCGGCTGGAGCATGAGATTGGCAAGGCCTGCAAGGCCGAGGGCCAGGTGCGGATGTTCGCAGGCGATTTGCGGGAAAAGCTGACGATTGCGAACCTGTTATCGGCAACGGTGGATGCGTTTGACCGGATTGATATTCTGGTGAACGCAAGCCGCCAGATGGCAGTGTCAGATGCGCTGAACCCAGACGGCGATGCGGTGGAGGTTTTGTTGGAGCAAAACCTGATAACGAGCCTGCGGATGTCGCAGATGGTGGCAAAGCGGATGATCGGAATGGCTGCAAAAAGTGGCGCGACGGGGATGATCGGGTCGATTGTGAATCTGTCGTCGATTGCGGGGGTTCGCACGCAGGGTGCGCTGCTGGGCTATTCGATTGCATCGGCGGCGGTGGATCAGATGACGCGGAGCATGGCGGTGGCCTTGGCACCGAAGGGTATCCGGGTGAATGCGGTGGCGTTCGGGTCGGTGATGAGTGCGAGTTTGCAGGGGGCGCTGCGGGAAAACGGCGATTACGGCGATGTGATCGCGCAAGGCACGCCCTTGGGGCGCATCGCGGATGCAGGCGAATTGGCGGAAACGGTGCAGTATCTGGCATCGGATGCGGCGGGGTTTGTGACGGGGCAGATCATCACGGTGGATGGTGGGCGTGGGTTGGTGGACGCGGTGAACGTGCCTGCACACTGAAAATTTCAGGTCTGAAATTTTCAGATTATTCCGTAGGATAGGCCTCTTTACAGGCGACGATGACGCGTTCTGCCGCCCGTGCCAGATCGCGGCGTTTGACCAGCAGGCTGTCAAGCGTGCGCTGTTCGGCGGCCAGATCAATCGCTTTGGGGCGGGTGATCGTTTCGGACTCGTCCTCCAGGCACATCTTGCGTTCGGGCACGGGGTCGCCCTTTTTGACGCGTGGGGTGCAATCGACCCAGACGGTGTTGGTGATGGTGATCTCTTCCAGCGCATAGCCGCGTTGCAGGTTGCCTTGGGTTTCCGTGATCAACCGATCCACCACGCGCAGATCGCGGGTTTCGCGGGCGATGCATTGTTCCTGCGGGGTGCCGCAGGCGGTGAGGATCAGCAACAGGGGCAGGGCGAGGATGGGGCGCATGGGATTCTCCATTTGCTGAACGCTACTCCGGTTTTGCCTTGCCGCCAAATGGCGTGTTTGCAAAGGTGCGCGTGATGCGATGATGACAGGAATGCCTGATGACTGATGACTTTGACGCCCGTAAAGCCCGTGCGACCGGATGGTTCCGCGATTTGCGTGACCAGATTGTGGCGGCGTTTGACGGGCTGGAGGCATCGCATGGCGGCGATGCGCCCGTGGGTGTGTTCGAGTTGACCAAGACATCCCGCGCGGATGAGGCGGGCAGTGGCGGTGGCGGGCTGATGAGCGTGATGCGCGGGGGGCGCGTGTTTGAAAAGGTGGGGGTGAACGTATCGGAAGTGCACGGGGTACTGGCCCCGCGCGCGCAAAAGGCGATGGCGGCGCGGGGCGTGCCGGGCATGGAGACGGACCCGCGGTTCTGGGCGGCGGGGATCAGCCTTGTGGCGCATCTGAACAACCCACAGGCGCCGTCGGTGCATATGAACACACGGATGTTCTGGACACCACATGCGTGGTGGTTTGGTGGCGGATCGGATTTGAACCCTGCACTGGAATATGCGGCAGATACGGCGCATTTCCACGCAGCCATGCAGGGGGCGTGTGATGCGCATGATCCGGCCTATTACGCGCGCTTCAAGGCATGGGCGGATGAGTATTTCTTTGTGCCGCACCGCAACCGGGCGCGTGGCGTGGGGGGGATATTCTATGACGATCTGAACACAGGCGATTGGGAGGCGGATTTTGCGTTCACGCAGGATGTGGGGCGGGCGTTCATTCCGGCCTATGTGCCCTTGGTGGAAAAGCGCCGGCATGATGCGTGGACGGATGCCGACCGGGACGCGCAACTGGTGCACCGGGGGCTGTATGCAGAATACAACCTTGTCTATGACCGGGGCAC
>JANNBG010000642.1:0-1618 GCA_031385205.1 Rhodobacterales bacterium | reverse complement strand
CGGCGCGTGCCGATGGGTCTGATCCGCGCATTTGCCAGGTCTGCGGCACCGGGCGGTTGCATCTGAAAACGGCCCGGTCAGGGTCGGCGTTCATCGGCTGCGGCAATTACCCGGAATGCCGCTTCACGCGGCCTATTTCCGGTGGCGACGAAGGCGGCAGCGTCGATGGGCGCATCCTCGGCGAACACCCGGACGGGCAGCCAATATCCCTGCGCACCGGGCGGTTTGGCCCCTATGTGCAAAAGGGCGAGGCGACGGCTGATGTGCCCAAACCGCCACGCGCCAGCCTGCCAAAGGGCTGGTCACCGGAGAGTTTGACGCTGGAACGCGCGATCACCTTGTTGGAACTGCCGCGTCAGGTGGGGCCGCACCCGGAAGACGGCGTGATGATCGAGGCGGCAATCGGGCGCTTTGGCCCCTACATCAAACATGGCAGCGTTTACGCAAATGTCACGGACGTAGAGGAAGTCTTTACCATCGGCATGAACCGCGCAGTAGAGGTGCTGGCGCTGAAGGCGACACGGGGCAGGTCGACTGCGCCGACGGCCCCCTTGCGGGAACTGGGCATCCACCCGGAAGGCGGGCCGGTGCAGGTGATGCCGGGGAAATATGGGCCCTATGTCAAATGGGGCAAGGTCAACGCGACATTGCCAAAGGAGCTGACGCCAGAAGAGGTGACGCTGGACGAGGCGCTGGCCCTGGTGGCAGAAAAGGCGGGCAAGGGCGGCAAGGGCAAGAAGGCCCCGGCAAAGAAAGCGGCGGCCAAGCCCGCAGCAAAGAAGGCCGCAGTAAAGAAGCCTGCTGCGAAAAAGCCTGCAGCCAAGAAACCGGCTGCAAAACCAAAGGCCAAGGCGGACGACGCCGTCATCGATTGATGCAAAAACAGGTGTGATATGCTGCGATTGACCCTTGCGATAACCCTGCTCGCATCGCCCGTTTGGGCGCAGGACGCCCCTACCCAAGCCATGCTGGATGCGGCAGCAGCACCGTTTTTCGACCTCGGCACCTATGGCGATGCGTTTGATGATACTGGCCTGACACAGGGTTGTGCGGATGAAAGCGGCCAGATGGTCTGCACCATCACCTCGCGCGGGGCCAATCTGATCGCGCGGTCGGGCGAGACGTCGGATGCGGTGATAGCGGTGTTGCAGGCCCTGCCCTTGAACACTGCGGTGGCCGTGACGGGGGATATCACGGCGATGGGCGACATCACGGCTGAAATCGTGCTGTCCACGGTCACGATGGCCCCGGTAGACCCGTTTGCGAACTTGGCGGCGAACATGCAGGGGATCTGGGTATCGGATGATGATGCGCAATCCACCTTTGAAATCGTGGGTACCCAGCAGGTCGAAACCTATGCAGGCGAGGTGCAGGCGTCATATCTGTTGACCTTTGCGGCGGAGTGCCCGGATGGGCCAGACGGCGTGGGGCCGGTCATGGTGGCGCAGATGATGGGTGGCGATCCGGCCGATATGTCCTGCTATCATATCGTCAAACAAGACGGTGATGCGCTGGAGATGAGCCTGATCGGCGGCAATGGCAGCACGCTGCGCTATTCCCGGCAGTAGTTACCCGCGCGGGTTCACCAGTCGCCCCATCAACCCACCGGCCCGGATCA
>JANNBG010000322.1:0-1609 GCA_031385205.1 Rhodobacterales bacterium | reverse complement strand
CATTGCGGCATGTGCACGGCCACCTGCCCCACCTATCAGGTGCTGGGCGATGAACTCGACAGCCCGCGCGGGCGCATTTACCTGATGAAGGATATGCTCGAATCCGGCCGCCCCGCCGACGAACGAACCGTGCGCCATATCGACCGCTGCCTTGGCTGCCTTGCCTGCATGACAACCTGCCCATCGGGCGTGCATTACGCCCATCTGGTCGACCATGCCCGCGCGCATATCGACAAAACCTATACACGCCCCCTGATGGAACGCCTGATCCGTGGCGCACTCGCCCGCATTCTGCCCTATCCCGGCCGGTTCCGCCTTGCGTTGCTGGCGGCCAAAATCGCCCAACCCTTCAAGCGCCTTGTCCCCGATGCAAGGCTGCGTGCCATGCTGGAGATGGTGCCCAAGATCATTCCCCCGGTCAGTCGCAATGACGATGCGCAAACCTTTCCCGCCCAGGGGATACCGCGCATGAAAGTGGCGCTGATGACCGGCTGTGCCCAACGCGCCCTGAACACCGATATCAACGATGCCACCATCCGCCTGCTGACCCGTCTGGGCTGTGATGTCATCATTCCGCAAGGCATGGGGTGCTGTGGTGCCCTGACCCATCACATGGGGATGACGGCCCGCGCCCATGCATCTGCCCATGCCAATATCGCCGCCTTTATGGCCGTGCCCGGACTGGACGCCATTGTCATCAACACCAGCGGCTGTGGTACCACCGTCAAGGATTATGCCAACATGCTGCCCGGTGATGCAGGTGCCGCACGGGTGGCGGCCTTGGCCGTGGATGTGACCGAACTGCTGGCACGATTGGGCCTGCCAAAGGGCCAGCAGGCCCTGCGCGTCGCCTATCACGCCGCCTGTTCCCTGCAGCACGGCCAGCAGGTGAAGACTGCGCCGAAAGACCTGCTGAAACAGGTGGGGTTTACGGTGGTGGAGCCCGCCGACAGCCATCTGTGCTGCGGGTCTGCCGGCACCTACAACCTGCTGCAACCCGCCATTTCGCAGGCATTGAAGGCGCACAAGGCGACAACGCTGCAAGCCACGCAACCCGATGTCATTGCCACCGGTAACATCGGCTGCATGATGCAGATCGGGTCTGCCATGCAGGTGCCCGTCGTCCACACGGTCGAATTGCTCGATTGGGCCACAGGTGGGCCAAAACCGCCTGCAATGGGGGAAAAATAGCCTTTGCCTCAAATCCGCCGCAGTGCTTTTCTACCCATAGCGAAACGCGGAGTCCCTATGCGCCTGATCCCCTCGCTGCTCGCCTTCTGTCTGGCGTTTCCGGTGCTTGCCGATGATGGCGCGCTGGTCGCCCTGCAAACCGCCGATGACAGCCGTGGGTGGGAGGCGGTGGGCCGCCTGAACCTGGGTGACCGTGGGTTCTGCACCGGTGCGCTGATCGCCGAAGACCTTGTGCTGACCGCAGCGCATTGCCTGTTTGACAAGGAAACCGGCGCACGCGTCGATGCGACCAAGATGGAATTCCTCGCAGGGTGGCGCAATGGCCGCGCGCTTGCCTATCGCGGCGTGAAAAAGGCCCTGCCGCACCCCGACTATGTCTATGCGGGTGATACCGGCACCGCGCGCGTGGCGCATGATC
>JANNBG010000591.1:0-5380 GCA_031385205.1 Rhodobacterales bacterium | reverse complement strand
CTGCGGAATGGCAACGGTCCGAGGCCAGCACGCTGCTGACCTACCCCGAATGGCACATCGTGCACGCCTATGACGATTATGCCGCGGTCATCCGTACCGGTGATCCGGCGGATTTCGCCTTTCTCTCCTCCATCGGCGGCTTCTGGTCCTCGCTCTGCGCCCTGTCCACCACATCGGGTGACCATGGCGGATTTCCGTGGGAAACCAAGCAGATGGTCTATACCATTGGCGTCAGCTTTACCGCCGAACTGTTGTTGAAAGCCGCCGATGAGGAAACCGTGGGCCGGGTGGCCACATGGATACGGGGGCCGGATCACACAGCCTTGGATGACCTGTCGGCCAGCCAAGCTGCCGACTATGCCACCTTTCTGCAGCAAGTGCCGTGGTACAAATGGGATTTCACCCATGATGCGGCGGCCTTGGATGCCGTGGTCACACCCGCTTTCCGTGACCGTGAACGCAACTTTGCCTTGGGCATCGAATACCGCGTCAAGGCGTCTTATGCCCGCGTCATCGCGGCGGCAGTTGCCAGCACCGGGTTCGACCAACTCACCCTCCGCGCCATTGTCACCGGGCTGACGGCGGAGCAACTGGTCCAATATGACGGCGTTAAGGTTATCGGGCAACGCCCCGAAGGCCTTGAAATCGAAGCCCCCCGCTACCGCGCCTTTACCGATCTGGCCGTGGCCATGGCCGCGCAAGGGGTGAGTTTCGTGGAAATTGCCGGCAACGATGACATCATGTTCACCGCCATTTCTGACGCGCCCACCATGCCCGGTGCCATCCACTCCTTCGCCCGCCAAGGCAATCCCGGCTATCGCCATCTGGTGCTGGTCAAGGTCGCAGCCCTCGCCGATGCCCTGCGCGCCACCGATGGCGTGGAACATATTCATGATTACTAAGTTGCGCCCCTACCTTGTCGCCCTTCCCATCGTCCTTGTCGCATGGCTCGCCCTTCTTACCCTTGTCATGCGCGTTACGGGCCAAGCCCCCGCCGCCCTCGTCCTCCTGCCCTCCGCCAGCTTCCTCGCCAACCTGCCCGATGGAATCGCCATCACTGCCAGTGGCCCCTTCAGCCTCACGTTGAAATCCAGCCTCCCGAACCTCGTCACCATCCTTTACGCCGCCGGTGCCCCCATCGTTCTGCCCGCTGGCCTGACAGGCTGCCTGCCGCAAAGCTGACCCCTTGGCCTTTTCCCATTGTGCCGCCATATAGACGGCAACAGACGCAAGAGGACTCAGCCCATGTTCGGACTTGGCGATGCACCAGCCCCCGCCCTTGACCTCATCAAGGACGCCACCGAAGCCACATTCCTGAAAGACGTGATCGAGGCCAGCCGTGAGGTACCGATCATCGTCGACTTTTGGGCCACATGGTGTGGCCCCTGCAAACAACTGACCCCCGCACTAGAGGCCGCCGTCACAGGGGCAAAGGGCAAGGTCAAACTCGTCAAGATCGATGTTGACAAGAATCAGGCCATCGCCGCCCAGTTGCGTATCCAATCCATTCCCACCGTCTATGCCTTCTGGCAGGGCCAGCCTGTGGATGGCTTTCAAGGCATGGTGCCAGCGTCTGAGTTGAAAGCCTTTATCGACCGTGTGTCCGCCCTTGGTGGTGACGGCGGGCTGGCCGACGCGATTGAGGCTGCCGAACAAATGCTGGCCGAAGGGGCCTTTGCTGACGCCGCCGAAACCTTTGCAGCCATTTTGGGTGAGGAGCCTGAGAATGCCGCCGCCTATGGTGGCCTTGCCCGCACGCATCTGGCGGCAGGTGAGCTTGACCAAACACAAGCCTTCCTCGACGCCGCCCCCACCAAAATCACCAAATCGCAGGAGGTCGAGGCCGCGCGTGCGCAACTGGAACTCGCGCGGCAAGCCGCGAGTGCGGGGCCCGAAGATGACCTGCGCCGCGCTGTGGCCGCCGAACCCGAAAACCGTCAAGCCCGGTTCGATCTGGCCCTGGCATTGCATGCCGCTGGCAAGGTGGATGAGGCGGTGGATTGCCTGCTCGATCTGTTCCGCATGGACCGGGACTGGAACGATGGCGCTGCCAAAACCCAGCTTTTCACAATATTTGAGGCGCTGAAACCGCAGGATCCGATTGTCCTGAAAGGCCGCCGCCGCCTGTCATCCATGATATTTATCTGATGGCTATTTGCTACTCCGCAGGCGCGGCCTAGGTTCCTGTCCATGACACAAACATCAGACCTGCCCGACACCATCCCGATCTTCCCTTTGCCGGGTGCGCTGCTGCTGCCGCGTGCCAAGCTGCCACTGCATCTGTTTGAGCCGCGCTATCTGCAAATGCTCGACGATTGCATGAAGACCAAACACCGTTTGATCGGCATGATCCAACCGCGCGAGGTGCCTGGCAATGCGGAAAAGCGCCTGCAGGCCATCGGCTGCGCCGGGCGGTTGACCGGGTTTTCCGAAACCGAAGACGGCAGGTACATGATAACACTGTCCGGCCAGTCGCGGTTTCGCGTCAAGGAAGAGGTGCAGGGTTTTACCCCCTATCGCCGCTGTCTGGTGGATTGGGGGCCGTTCGGGCGCGATCTGGGCGATGAAGAAACCGATAAGGGCTTTGACCGCACGGCGTTTCTGGCCGTGCTGGCGCGGTATTTTCAGGCGATGCAACTGTCAACCGATTGGTCCAGCCTGAAAGAGGCCGAACCGGAATTGCTGGTCAATTCTTTGTCCATGCTGTGCCCGTTTTCACCCGAAGATAAACAGGCATTGCTTGAGGCGCCATCGCTGACCACACGCCGCGAAACGCTGGTGACGCTGATCGAATTTGCGCTGCACGCGGGCGACGGGGATGAGGTGATCCAGTGACGGATGAGGTAAAGCCCGACCGCCGTATGTTCGAGGCACTGGTCTGCCCGGTCACGCAAGGTGTGCTGCACTATGATGCCGAACGGCAGGAATTGCAGTCAAAGGCGGCAAATCTGGGTTTTCCAGTGCGCGACGGCATCCCGATCATGCTGGTAAGCGAAGCAAGGGCGCTGGAGTAGGATGGGCAATCTGCCCATCTCCCCCGAAAAATTCAAATCGCCTGCCCCGCCAGCAGCTTTGGCAAATCCCCAGACAACCCCGCCGCCTGCCGGATGAACCCGCGCCGCAAGCCCGGCATTGCGTTCACTAATCCCATGCCAAGGTCGCGCATGCCGCGCAGCACGGGGTTATCATTGGAAAACAGCCGGTTGACCGTATCCATCCCTAGCGCCAGTACCGTTGCATCAAACCTGCGCCAGCGTTGATACCGCTCCAGCACATCCGGGCTTGCGAAATCCTCACCCCTGCGGTTGGCCTCGATCACCACTTGCGCCAGTGCCGCCACATCCCGCAACCCCAGGTTCAACCCTTGCCCCGCAATCGGATGCACCCCGTGTGCTGAATCGCCGACCAAAGCCAGACGCGGGGCGATAAAGGATTGGGCAAGTGACAGCGACAAAGGATAGGTAAACCTGTCGCCTGCAAGTGTGATCTCACCCAGAAAATCGCCAAACCGTGGGCGCAGGGCGGCCAGATAATCCGCTTCAGACAGGGCTTGGATGGCCATTGCGGTGTCGGTATCCTCGCTCCACACAATGCTGGAATGATGCCCGCCATGCAGCGGCAGAATGGCCAGTGGCCCGCCCGGCATGAAATACTGGTGTGCGATCCCGTTATGCGGCAAATCGTGATGCACCGCCGTCACCAGCGCCGTTTGCCCATACCCCCAGCCCTGCCGCGTGATGCCTGCACGCGCAGCCGTGCCAGACCCGCGCCCATCGCAGCCGACAATCAGGCGGGCGGTGAGCGTTTGCCCGGAGGCGAGGGTGACAGATGCGCCAGACGCGGTGGTCTCTTGGGCCACGACCGTTTCACCGGACAGCAGGCAGATACTGGGCTGGGCCGCCATCGCCTGCAGGAAAGCGGCATACAAATGCCGATCCTCCAGCATGAAGCCCATCGGGCCTTCCTCGATCTCGGCATGGTCAAAGGTCAGAAAAAACGGCGCGGGCCCCGTGCCCGCCAACCCATCTGATGCCTTGATCTGCAAAATCGGCTGTACCTTGTCTGCCACCGCATCCCAGACGCCAATCATCGAAAGCAGCCGTTTTGACGCAATCGCCAGCGAATAGGTCCGCCCGTCAAACCCGCGTTCCGCCCGTGCAGGTGCCGCCCGCGCATCCACCACCGTCACCCGCAAACCGCTTTGTGCTAATGCCAAAGCCAAAGCAGGCCCGTTCAACCCGCCACCAACAATCAGGATATCCGTACCATGTGCCATAGTGCGAATATGGCCACGCATGCGGGATTGTCCATGCCACCACGCACAGATAGCCTTGCGGCAAATGGAGGCGGGGATGAACTGGCTGCACATGACGGCAAGCGATCTGGGGCGTGGCATTGGCGCAGGCAAGATCCACCCGGTGGAACTGACCGAGGCGTTTCTGGATGCAATCGACCGCCATGCCTTGCGCGACCGCATCTTTACCCGCACCACGCCGCGCCGTGCGCGGTCGATGACGCTGGCCGCCGCCGGTCGTGCCAAGGCGGGGTTGCGCATCGGGCTGCTGGATGGGGTGCCGTTGTCGTGGAAAGACCTGTTCGATACGGCGGGGGCGGCGACGGAGGCAGGCTCTGCCTTGCTGCGTGGCCGTGTGCCTGATGCAGATGCCGAGGTGCTGGTGAATGCCACCGCGCGTGGGTTGGTGTGCCTTGGCAAAACCCATATGTCGGAGCTGGCGTTTTCCGGGCTGGGGCTGAACCCCATCACTGCAACGCCGCCGTGTGTGAATGACGCGGGTGCTGTGGCGGGTGGGTCATCCTCCGGGGCCGCCGCGTCGGTGGCCTTTGGCTTGGCACCGGCGGCCATCGGGTCAGATACGGGCGGGTCGGTGCGCATTCCTGCGGCATGGAATGATCTTGTGGGGTTGAAAACCACGCATACGCGTCTGTCCCTGCGCGGCACCGTGCCCCTGTGCGGCATGTTCGATACCGTCGGGCCTTTGGCGCGGAATGTGGAAGACTGCGCCGAACTGCTGGCCGTGCTGGAAGGCGCGCGCGCGGCAGATTTGGCCGGGGCCACGCTGGCGGGCCAACGGTTGCTGGTGCTGGAAACCGTGGCACTGGATGATCTGCGTGATGCGCCTTCGGTAGGGTTCGAGGCGGCAGTCGACAGGCTGGCCGCCAAGGGTGCGCGGGTGGAACGGGGCCGCGTGCCAGAGTTGGTCGAGGCCATGGGCCTGTCAGGCCTGCTGTTCACCTCTGAGGCCTATGCCACATGGCGTGATAAGATCGAGGCGTCGCCGGAAAAGATGTTCGCGCCCGTGCTGGAACGGTTCCGGTCAGGGGCTGCGTTTTCGGCCGCCGATTACATCGCTGGCTGGCG
>JANNBG010000586.1:0-1759 GCA_031385205.1 Rhodobacterales bacterium | reverse complement strand
CATCGATCATGACAGCAAGGATAAACTGCTGCGCGCCGAATGGGCGGGCGATGTCACGGAAAACGCCCAGCAGATCACCAGCGATTTCGCGGCCTACTTGCATGACAACCGCGATAAGGTTGCCGCCCTGACCATCTATTTCAACACCCCTGCACGGCGGTCGCAGGTGAGTTTTGCCATGGTCAAGGATGTGCTGCACAGGCTGACCACCGACCAGCCCCGCCTTGCCCCTCTGACCGTCTGGCGCGCCTATGCGCATCTCGACGGGTATAAGGGCGACACGCCCGCAGGCGATCTGACGGCCCTTGTCGCCCTGATCCGCCGCGTCACCGGGCTTGATCCTACGCTGACCCGCCATTCCGACCGCGTGCGCCGCAACTTCCAGAACTGGATTTTGAAACGCCATTCGGGCGCGGGCGAGAAATTCACTAAGGATCAGATGGACTGGCTGCACATGAACCGCGACCACCTTGCTACGTCTTTCATCATCGAACGCGATGATCTGGACATGGCTCCCTTTGACGGCAAGGGCGGAATGGGGCAGATGTATGCGCTGTTTGGGGAAGGCATGGAGGCCGTGATGACCGAGATGAATGAGGCGCTCTCGGCATGACGGAATTGCCGAAGGGTTGGGCAACCGCAAAGTTTTCAGATTTTGGCGAGTGGATGGGCGGAGGCACACCATCCAAGGCGGTCCCATCATATTGGAACGGGCCGATCCCTTGGGTTTCACCAAAAGATATGAAAACCAAGGTTATCCGTTCAGCCATTGACGGAATAACTGAAGCGGCAGTTGAAACCTCCGCTGCCAAGCGCGTCCCCGCTGGTTCAGTCCTGATTGTCGCGCGTTCAGGTATTCTCGCACACACGTTGCCGATAGCGGTGACTGCCGTCGAGGCCACGCTAAATCAAGACATGAAGGCTTTGACGCTTTCAGGCGGGATGAGTTCAGACTTCATTGCGTGGGGTCTTCGTGCTTTCGAACAAGCAATACTAAATAAGTGTCGCAAAGGCGGCACGACAGTTCACAGCATCGAGATGCCAAGCCTTGTTGCTTTCGAACTGCCCATTCCCCCCACCAACGAACAACGCCGGATCGTAGAGAAGATCGAGGTGATGTTTGAGAGGATCGACAAAGGTGTCGAAAACCTGCGCGGGGCCAAGGCCACGCTGGCGCTCTACCGCCAATCCCTGCTCAAATCCGCATTCGAAGGCAAACTGACCGTCGACTGGCGCGCGCAGAACGCGGATAAGTTGGAAACCCCCCAAACCCTGCTGGCCCGCATCCAAAAAGAACGCGAAACCCGCTATAAATCTGCCCTAAACGACTGGCAAACCACCCTGTCCAAATGGCGCGCAAACGGCGAACAGGGCCGGAAGCCGGGGAAGCCGTCGCGGCCTGATTGGCCTGTTGGGTATGACTTTCAGGAACTAAAGGCATTGCCCGACGGCTGGCTTTACTTGCCATTCGAAGCATTGGCTTGGTCAATACGAAATGGGATTTCGGCAAAACCTGACGGGCAAGGCCCTCTCAAGATTTTCCGCATCAGTGCAGTCCGCGGCCGCGCATTCGACTTACAAGACTTCCGGCGGATTACCGACACAGATGGCAGCATGGCAGCATACCGCCTATCTTATGGTGACTTGGTGTTCACCCGCTACAACGGATCGCGCGACTATGTCGGCGTATCTGCGATGTATCGGGGCGACGGTAGCCACGTTTATCCTGACAAACTGATCAGGTGCGAGTTCAAGTCTG
>JANNBG010000532.1:0-1808 GCA_031385205.1 Rhodobacterales bacterium | reverse complement strand
ACAAACACCTGCGCATCGCCCACCGCCGCCACCAGCGCGGCCATTTCGGCCAAATCCAAAGCGGCCGGCTTTTCCACCAGAATACGCCGCACGCCCGCCTGCACCAATTGGGCGGTCACCTGTGCCAGAAACATCGCGTTGACCGTCACAATCGCCGTATTGGGCACCTGTGGCAGGGCCGCCACCTGATCGGCCAACACACCAGATGACGCCGCAATCCCCGTCGCCGCCGTAAACGCCTGCGCTGATGCCGCACCCCGGCCCAACACGGTTTGCTGCACGCCAAGCGCGGTCAGCACACGCGCATAATCGATGGCCATTTTGCCAGCACCAACCAGCAGGATTTCGGGCGTTTGTGCCATGTCAGACCCTTAGCTGATCGGGCAAGCGGCACCGGCCACCAGCCCCAAATGATGCGATATCGCCGCCAGAAACAACCGATGCTGCCGCGCAGACTCGGCATAGGGCGTCACGTCCGTCGTGCCCGTTGTCAGCGCCTGATGGTAAATCTCCCACGTCTCGGACACGAATTTACTCACAAAAGGCCCGTTTGCCCCAGCAACCGCAATCACCCGTGCCAATTCGTCAATCGTGGCGCTGTAACCTGCGCCGTCAATCGCCACCCGCACCGCCATATCCGGCCCGTCGTCACAGGTGATATCAACCCGCGCGCCGTTTGCCAGCATGCCAGTCATCCGCCCGAACACCTCCACACAGCCTGCCCGCTTTGCCTCCACTGATCCCGGTCGCAAATCCGCCGTCAGCGTCACCAATCCCGCGCCATTCAGATATTCTGCAAGGTCCAGCAAATGGATACCATTCGACGCCAACCCATAACCCGCGCCTGTCACCGTCACATCCACCGGCGCCGTCAGCGCAGCCCGCACATCCCGATACCCCGGAAAAACCCGCCGCGCGCAGTTGACAAAAGCCGCAATGCCCCGCGTGGTCAGCACATCCTGCACGGCATCCAGATCGGCAATGGTCTGGAACAGCACCTTTTCCAGTATCATCACCCCCACATCGTGCCGCATGATGGCGTCAAACGCCGCCCGCCGCGTATCTGCCGACGTCGCAATCACCACCAGATCGAAATGCGCGCGCGCAACTGGAACATCGGTCACCAGCGTAAAGCGGTGCCCCCGCGTATCACCACCCGTGAACGCCGCAATCCGTGCATGCGCCGCCACGTTCGGCTCCACAATCGTGATTGCCACAGCCTTTGGCATCTGCAGCATGGCCTGCAAGTGGCGGAACCCGATGTTTCCACAGCCGCACAACAGCACCGTTTTCATGATTGCACCCTTTGCGGCAATGGTACCTGATTGGGCCGGTCCTGATCCGAATCCGCCCGGTACAGGCGGACGGGACCGTCCCCTGTGAACTGTTTATACGCCAGCTTGATCGTCACATTCGCCGCCACAAATGGTGCGAAATAATTGGGCAGCACCAACCCCTCCACCCAGTCCGCACTGACCCAACCGCCTGCCTGCAAAACCGTGTCAGCCGTGCCATATTGCATCAGGTCAATATACTCCGCCCCAGCCACCACCACCACAGGCTGCAGCAAAGCCGCGCCATGCGCCAGCCACGCGGTGTCACCGATGATGTCGACGATGCGCAGCAAACTGGCCCCATTGCACTGCACCGCACGCCAGACGACCACGGCAACCGGGTCTGAGCCTTGCCGCACCGTCTGCAGCGTATAGTCATAAAAGGGATGATCGAGATAGCGATCCTGCACATAGGCCCACGATTTGCGCGGCGTGCCTGCGTGCGCCAAAGCCTGCACGTCACCTTGCGTCATG
>JANNBG010000503.1:0-2904 GCA_031385205.1 Rhodobacterales bacterium | reverse complement strand
GGGCGCTTCGGCGCGTGCCTGTGTCACATCAATGCCCGTGGCCACAACCGACACACGGATCGCACCCTCCATGCTCAGGTCGAGCGTCGACCCCACAATAATGTTGGCATCCGGATCGACCTTTTCGCGGATGATATTCGCCGCCTCGTCCAATTCGAACAGCGTCAGGTCATGGCCACCCGTGATGTTGATCAACACGCCCTTGGCCCCGTTCAGGCTGATTTCGTCCAGCAGCGGGTTGGCAATCGCCTTTTCCGCCGCCTGGATCGCGCGGTTCTCGCCCGACGCCTCGCCGGTGCCCATCATCGCCTTGCCCATCTCGTCCATCACGGCGCGCACATCGGCAAAGTCGAGGTTAATCAGTCCGGGGCGTACCATCAGGTCAGTCACGCCTTTGACGCCCTGATACAGCACGTCATCGGCCATCGCGAAGGCCTCGGTAAACGTCGTGCGCTCATTGGCCAGACGGAACAGGTTCTGGTTCGGAATGATGATCAGCGTATCGACAACTTTCTGAAGCGCTTCAATGCCTTCTTCGGCTTGCTTCATGCGTTTCGCGCCCTCAAACTGGAATGGCTTTGTCACCACACCCACCGTCAGCACACCCAATTCCCGCGCCGCTTGTGCGATGATGGGCGCCGCCCCCGTGCCCGTACCGCCACCCATGCCAGCAGTGATGAAACACATATGCGCCCCGGCCAGATGATCGACAATTTCCTCGATCGTTTCTTCCGCCGCCGCCGCCCCAACTTGCGGGCGCGCACCGGCACCCAGACCCTCGGTCACCTTCAGGCCCATCTGGATGCGCGCGGGCGCATTTGACTGCTGCAGAGCCTGCGCATCCGTATTGGCCACGACGAACTCGACCCCCTCAAGGTTCTTTTCGATCATGTTGTTGACGGCGTTACCGCCCGCCCCACCCACGCCGAAAACCGTGATGCGCGGCTTCAGCTCGTCTTTTTGCGCGTTCATGATGAGATTCAATGCCATGTGCCCGTCCGCCTGTTTTTTAATTGTGCCCGTTGGTCGATGCCGTTTGTCCCGAACGGCCTGTCGTGATTGTGGCTGATTCTATCCACAACCCCGCGCTACGTCACGAAAAATATGACTTTCCCCCACAAAATATGGGGTTTTTTCGCCACCTGTCGGCGGGATATCGCAGTTTTGGCTATAGGTTGCGGTCACCAGTTATCCTTGAACCATTTGACGGCGCGTTTCAGAGGGCGGCTGGCGTAACGGTCGGCGGGAATTTCGAAATCCCACCACTCATCCTGTGGATGTGCCGCGAACAGGCACAGGCCCACGGCGCTGGCAAATGCCGCACCTGTGGCGGCCTGCGGCAGACCCTGCACCCGCAGCGGACGCCCCAAACGAACACGTTGCCCAAGGATGCGGGCAGCAAGGCCATCAAGCCCCGGTATCTGGCTGGCCCCACCCGTCAGCACGATCTGCTGGCTGGGCAGGCTGTCAAACCCCGCCGCATCCAGCCTTTCCCGCGTCGCCTCCAGAATCTCTTCCACCCGGGGCCGCATGATGCCAATCAGTTCCGTCCGGCTGACCTGCCTGCGGTCCTTTTCCCAATCGCCTGAATCACCGCCGCCGATGTCGATCATCTCGCGGTCATCCATGCCCGTCGCATAAACCCCGCCATTCATCGTCTTGGCCCGTTCCGCCACCGCCAACGGCACTTGCAGGCCCTTGGAGATGTCGGATGTCACATGATCCCCGCCCATCCGCACCGAATCCGCATAGATCATGTGCTTCTTCATGAAAATCGAAATGCCGGTGGTCCCGCCACCCATGTCGATGCAGGCCGCCCCCAGTTCCTGCTCATCCTCAACCAGAGCTGCAATCCCGGCCACATAGGCCGAAGACGCAATGCCAGCCAGTTCCAGATCGCAGCGTTTGATGCAGAACAGCAGGTTCTGCACGACCGACGCCTCGACCGACAACATATGCATATCGCAGGCCAGACGGTTGCCGATCTGCCCACGCGGGTCACCCAACCCCGTCCGGTGATCCAGTGCAAAGTTCACCGGCTGCGCATGCAACACCTCGCGGCCCGGCCCGATATCGGGCACATCGCAGGCCGCCAGCACATGCGCCACGTCCTGTTCCGTCACCACGGAATCCTGCAACTCCCACTCGCCCGCCAACCCATAGGACCGCGGCTCTGCCCCTGAAAAGCACGCGATCACATGGTCAACCCGCACATTCGCCATCTTTTGCGCCGCCTGCGCCACCGTGCGAATGGCCTTTTCCGTCTCGTTCATCACCGTAATTTCGCCAAACCGCACCCCGCGTGACCGCGTCGTCGCAGCCCCGATTACCCGGAACGATGACTGCCCCGCCATCGGCCCCACACCGTCAATTTCACGCAGCTTTTCCGGCCCGTCAAAGCGCAGTACCAGACAGGCGATCTTGCTGGTGCCGATGTCCAGAATGGCGATGACGCCACGCTGCATGGCGGCTGTCCGCATGTTCCGCATGGCGCGTTGGGATTGGTAGAGGTCGATCATAGTTCAGACTCCAGCGGTTCAAGGCCACGGGCGCGGCGCAGTTGCAGTTGGGCATAGGGGGTCAGGCGCAGAACGGGGCGTTGGCCGATGCGCAAATCGAACGCGGCGATGTCGCGGGCAAACAGGTCTTCGGTGGTGTTGATCGTCAGCAGGCGCTGCAAGGCCGCAACCGGGTTATCGGCGGGCAACAGGATGCGCTGGTCACGGTCCAGCACGATATCCCAACGCCGCATCCCCATGCGGATCAGCCCACGAATGCGCGGGCCAATCGGCCCCGCAGCGGCGATCAACTGCATCGCCTCGCCTGCTGCCACATCCGCGCCCGCACCCGCCACCAGCGGCAAATCTGCCCGGTCGATACGTTCGGCGATTGATGCGACGCGGT
>JANNBG010000449.1:0-2661 GCA_031385205.1 Rhodobacterales bacterium | reverse complement strand
GGAATCGCGGGCGACGATTGCGCGCGAAGAAACGATTGCCTGGCGCTATGCACTGCTGCGCGGGCATGAGGTTTTTGAAGAAGCACTACCCCACATTACGAATGATGATTGGCAGACGTTCCGGACTCATCTTCTGCCGGTCTTTGCCGACTGCTATGCCGCCGTGCCACATCTGTCCTTGCAACGTCTGGCGGCTTTGCGGGCTGCTGGTGGGATTGATATCGTGGCGTCGGGCGATGATGCGCAATTTCTGCAAGGCCGTGACGGGGGTGTCATTGTCCGCATCGGCGACGAGAAATACCCCTTTGTGGCGATGGTCGATGCGCGGGGCCAGATTGCAGCCCTGCCCGCAGAGCTGCCGTTTGCCGCACTCGTCGCTGCCCTGCTCGATCCCGAAAAGCCCGTCGAAGCTCCGTTTCGGCTTGCCCTCCATCCCGGCGTTCAAGACGGGGTTTTCTGCTTGTCGATGCCGCAGGTTCTGGTGCGCTATCCATTTTCGCAAGGCTTGCCCAATTGCGACACGCTTTCTGAAACGGTGGCAGAAGCCATTTTGGACCAAACAGGGTGAAGCGACCGTCGCGTAAGCGATAGCTTGCCGTTTGATGGCTGATTGCTGACGTCGTTGCTGCCACAAACAGGAACCGCCTCAGGAACGGGGCGTTGAATGGCAGAGTCCGTGTGCTCGTGAATGAACCGAGGCGACTGACGTGATGGACCACACAACACACACGGCACTTGATGCAGCAGAAATCAACGATGCAAATCTTATGGACGCTGTCATCTATGGCCCGACGGATGAAAAGATCGGCACCGTGGCGCATGTCCATGGCATGGGTGCCACAACATAAGTCATCGTTGATGTGGGCGGGTTTCCGGGCATCGGATCAAAGCCGGTTGCCCTTGATGCCAGCCGCCTGAACTTCATGCGGGATGAAGACGGCAATGTGCACGCGACTACCACCTGGACAAAAAACCAAGTCAAACAATTGCCGGGACTGAACATCTGGCAGTTTATTGGACTATCGAGGGCGGGGTGACCCGCCCTCGTAGCTTTACGTTTGAAAAGTGAAATCTCTTGACGATTCCATCCTGAAACTTTGCATTTCGCGTTGGCGTTACTGCCTGTGAACTTGATGCCTTCATTCAGATTTTGCTTCTTGACCGCACGCGGTCAGTCGGCTTCACAACGACGCTGATTGCGAGGTCCGGCTGAGACGCCTGCAATCACCAGCGCACGCTATTGTATCACCAGATGGACCCCAACCAAGGTGCACGGGTATAAGTCGGGCCCGATGATCCCGATCCTTCGCTGCATTGATACCCGACAGTCTCGTCTGTTCCGGATGTAAAACGCAGACATGGGAAAAAGATCCTGCGGAATCTGATGTCAGGCTGATGGTCTGGTGGCCATCGCTGATCCCAGAACCACAGTCAGACGATGGGTGCCGTCGTTCAGCATAAAGGTCAGACCATGTTCGTGAGGGGTCAGTGAAGTACCGTTCAAATCCGCAGACCTGATCCCGTTCCCCGTACCATCGGGATTGCGGATGGTGATCGTGTAGCGCGCGGCACCCAAGGTGATGGTGGCAGTCAGTTCGGGCCATGCTTTGGGCAGGCATGGGTCCAGGTTCAGCGTGCTGCCTGAACGGGACAGGCCGAGCAGGCCTTCGATCCCTGCGCGGTACATCCAACCGGCGGAGCCTGTGTACCATGTCCACCCTCCACGTCCGGCATGGGGCGCCGTGGAATAGACGTCTGCGGCCACGACATAGGGTTCGACCTTGTAGCGGTCGGCATCTTGCGGGGTCAGGGTGTGGTTGATCGGGTTCAGCATGGCAAACAGGCCGTGCGCGGCATCGCCATCCCCCAGCTTTGCCTGCGCCAGAATGGCCCACATCGCCGCATGGCTGTACTGACCACCGTTTTCGCGCAAGCCGGGGGGGTAGCCCTTGATATAGCCAGGATCAAGTAGAGTGCGGTCGAAGGGCGGCGTGAACAGCAGGGCGAGGCCTGGGTCAGGGCGGACAAGGTATTCTGTCATTGACGCCATCGCGGTTCTGGCGCGGGCAGGATCGGCGGCACCTGACAGCACGGCCCAGGATTGCGCGATGCTGTCGATGCGGCATTCGTCGGATGCGGCAGAGCCGAGGATGTTGCCATCATCGAAAGTGCCGCGCCTGTACCAAGCGCCGTCCCAGCCGTTCGTCTCGATGGCCTTGAGCACGGATTTGGCGTGGGCACGCCAGCGGACGGCGCGCGCGGGGTCGCGGCTATCGGCCAAGGGGGCCATCATGTTGATGGTGGCAATCAGCAACCAGCCGAGCCAGACGCTGGTGCCGCGACCATCCTCGCCCACGCGGTTCATGCCATCGTTCCAGTCGCCGGTGCCGATCAGGGGGATGCCGTTGTCACCAGTCAGGATGATGGCCTGATCGAGGCCACGGGCGCAGTGTTCAAACAGGGTTGCGGTGGTTTCAGAGGTTGATGGTTGAAAGAAGTCATCATGCGCGCCGGGGGGCACGGCCGGCCCGTGCAGGAATACTGGGCCGAGATGAAATTCTGGTGGCCCCACAACGAGGCCGAGATCGCCACGCTCCTCGCCTACCAGCTCACCGGCGACGCGAAATACGCCGCCTGGCACACGCTCGTGCACGACTGGTC
>JANNBG010000444.1:0-1584 GCA_031385205.1 Rhodobacterales bacterium | reverse complement strand
GGTGATTTTTTCGATGACAGCACCGGTGTATTCATCATCGACGTCAATCGTGACTTCCTCGATCGGCTCGCACTTGACGCCGTCCACATCGTGGAACAGCACGCGGGGGCGCGAGATGGAAAGTTCAAACCCCTCACGCCGCATGTTTTCGATCAGCACGCCCATTTGCAGCTCACCTCGGCCCGCCACTTCGAACGCATCGCCGCCGGGGGTGTCGGTGACCTTGATGGCGACGTTGATTTCCGCCTCGCGCATCAGGCGTTCACGGATGACGCGGGATTGCACTTTGTTGCCGTCTTTGCCAGCCAAGGGGCTATCGTTGATCCCGAAGGTGACCGAAATGGTCGGCGGATCAATGGGTTGCGCGGGCAGGGCCACGTCAATTTCCAGCGCGCACAGCGTATCGGCGACGGTGGCCTTGGACATGCCCGCCAGCGTGACGATATCGCCCGCCTCGGCCACGTCAATCGCGGTCTGGGTCAGGCCACGGAAGGCGAGCACTTTGGACACGCGGAACTGTTCCAGTTTGGTGCCATCACGCGACAGCGCCTTGATGGTTTCGCCTGCCTTCAAAGTGCCAGCCTCAACCCGGCCGGTCAGGATGCGGCCAATGAAGGGGTCGGCTGACAAGGTGGTGGCGAGCATCTGGAACGGCTCACCCCGGCGCGACAGTTGCGCGGGCTGGGGGACATGCGACAGGACCAGATCATAGAGGGCGGACAGATCCTTGCGCGGGCCATCGAGGCCGACATCCGCCCAGCCGGACCGGCCAGAGGCATAGAGGACGGGGAAATCAAGCTGGTCGTCATCGGCACCAAGGTTGGCGAACAGATCGAACACTTCGTTCAGGGCGCGGTCGGGTTCGGCATCGGGTTTGTCGACCTTGTTCAGCACCACGATGGGGCGCAGGCCAAGGGCGAGGGCTTTGGCGGTGACGAATTTGGTTTGCGGCATCGGGCCTTCGGCGGCATCGACCAGCAGGACGACGCCATCGACCATGGACAGAATGCGTTCCACCTCGCCACCAAAATCGGCGTGACCGGGGGTGTCGACGATGTTGATGCGGCGACCAGCCCATTCCAATGACGTACATTTGGCCAGAATCGTAATGCCGCGTTCACGCTCAATATCATTGCTGTCCATTGCGCGCTCAGACACGGCCTGATTTTCGCGAAATGCGCCGGACTGTTTGAGCAATTCGTCCACAAGGGTCGTCTTGCCATGGTCAACGTGCGCGATGATCGCGATGTTGCGGAGCTCCATCGGAGGGTCACTTTCGGTTCTGGTGGTTTCACCGCGGGCGTTACAGCAGCCACGGCGGAAATGCCAGTGCCGAATGCCGCAGTGCCGCAAAGGCGCGGTTATTGCGGGATGGGTGGGGCATCATCCTGCAGATAGACCTGCAGGATCTGGTCGAAACTGGTTTCGGCGGTAAAGCCAAGGGCGGTTGCGCGCCGGGTGTCATAGGCCATGGCCCAAGTCTCGACAATGGCGGCGATGCGGGCATCCGGCACGCGGTCGATCAGGGCGACAGCCGCGTCGCCTGCATGGGCGCGCAGGGCGGCAATCTGGTCGGCGACGGTG
>JANNBG010000416.1:0-6092 GCA_031385205.1 Rhodobacterales bacterium | reverse complement strand
CACCGCGCAATTCGGCATCATGCGGGTGAATTTCAAGCACATCTTCCTGATGCCAAACGATATTCTGCGTACGACGCGTCTGCGCGCCGACGTTGTATTGCGACAAGATGCGGCCGGTGGTCAGCAGCAAGGGAAAGCGCGGGCCGGTCTTTTCATCTGTTGGGATGTATTCCGTCACGATGAACTTGCCGCGGCCCCGCACAAAGCCGTCAAGGTGCATGATCGGCGTGCCTTCGGGGGCCGCATCATTGCAGGGCCACTGGACGGAGCCTTTGGTCTCCAGCATTTCATAACTGACGTTCGCAAATGAGGGTGTGGTCAGCGCAATCTCATCCATGATCTGCGAGGGGTGCGTGTAGCCCCAGCCTGCACCCATCGCATTGGCCAGCAAAAGCGTGATCTCCCAATCGGCATAGCCGTTTTTCGGGGCCATCACGCGGCGGACACGGTTGATGCGACGTTCGGCATTGGTGAAGGTGCCGTCCTTTTCAAGGAAGGTGGAGCCGGGCAGGAAAACATGGGCGTAATTGGCGGTTTCATTCAGGAACAGGTCTTGCACGACGACCAAATCCATCGCGGCAAGGCCTGCCGCGACGTGCTTCGTGTCAGGATCTGATTGCAGGATGTCTTCGCCCTGAATATAGATGCCACGAAATGTGCCTTCAACAGCCGCGTCCAGCATGTTGGGGATGCGCAGGCCCGGTTCCGGGTCGATCACAACGCCCCACAGTTTTTCAAAGATGTCGCGCGCAGCGTCCCCCGATACATGCCGATAGCCCGGCAACTCATGCGGAAACGACCCCATGTCGCAGGCGCCCTGCACATTATTCTGCCCACGCAAGGGGTTAACGCCCACGCCAACACGCCCGATGTTGCCTGTCAGCATGGCCAGATTGGCAATCGCCATGACCGTGGTGGAGCCTTGGGAGTGCTCGGTGACGCCCAGCCCGTAGTAGATCGACCCATTGCCGCCCGTGGCGAACAGGCGCGCCGCGCCGCGCAGATCGGCGGAGGGAACGCCTGTCAGCAGCTCCATCGCCTCAGGCGAATGGCGCTGGTCGCTGACAAATGCGGCGTAATCCTGGAATTCGGACCAGTCACAGCGGTCTTTAATGAACGCTTCGTCATAAAGGCCCTCGGTCACGATGACATGCGCCAAGGCCGTCACCACGGCGACGTTTGTCCCGGGCTTCAGCGGCAGGTGGAATGACGCCTCCACATGGGGCGTTTTGACCAGATCAATCCGGCGGGGGTCGATCACGATCAGCTTTGCACCTTTGCGCAGGCGTTTCTTCAGGCGGCTGGCAAACACGGGGTGGCCATCGGTGGGGTTGGCACCAATGACGATGACAACGTCGGTATGTTCAACTGAATCGAAGTCTTGCGTGCCGGCGCTGGTACCAAAAGCGCGGCCAAGACCGTAGCCGGTGGGGGAATGGCAGACGCGGGCACAGGTATCCGTATTGTTGTTCATTAACACGCCACGGATCAGTTTCTGCACCAGATAGGTTTCTTCGTTGGTGCAGCGGCTGGAGGTGATGCCGCCAATGGACCGGCGGCCATGCTCGGCCTGCAGGTCTTTGAATTTATTGGCGGTATAGCTGATCGCCTCGTCCCATGACACCTCTTGCCAAGGGTCATTGATGGACGCGCGGATCATTGGGTTCAGGATGCGGTCCGTGTGGTTGGCATAGCCATAGGCAAAGCGGCCCTTCACGCAGGAATGGCCGCGATTGGCCTTGCCGTGCTTGTAAGGCACCATGCGGACCAGTTCGTCGCCGCGCATTTCGGCCTTGAACGAACATCCGACGCCGCAATATGCACAGGTGGTCACAATGGACCGTTCCGGCGTGCCGATGTCGATGATGGACTTTTCCTGCAGGGTTGCTGTCGGGCAGGCGGCGACGCAGGCCCCACAAGACACGCAGTCAGACGCCAGTGCATTGTCGGTCTTGGCACCAAAAGATACGCGGCTGTCAAAGCCACGGCCTTCGATGGTCAGCGCGAATGTGCCTTGCACCTCTTCACAGGCGCGCACGCAGCGGGAGCAGACGATGCATTTGGCGGGATCATAGGTGAAATAGGGGTTGCTGTCGTCTTTCGGCATCCATTGCGGGTTGGCTATGCCACTGGTATCCTTGGCCTTAAAGTGGGTCTCGACCGCATCATAGCGCACATCGCGCAGGCCCACGGCGCCCGCCATATCCTGCAGTTCGCAGTCACCATTGGCGGAGCAGGTCAGGCAATCGAGCGGGTGGTCGCTGATGTACAGCTCCATCACGCCACGGCGGAGCTGTTTGAGTTTCCCGGTCTGGGTGTGCACCTTCATGCCTGCCGCAACAGGCGTGGTGCAGGAGGCGGGGGTGTCATTTCGGCCTTCGATTTCGACCAGACACAGGCGGCAGGACCCGAAGGCATCGACGGAGTCTGTAGCGCAGAGTTTGGGCACCGTAATGCCCGCCTCGGCGGCGGCACGCATGATGGAGGTGCCCTCGGGGACGGTGACGGGGAAGCCATCGACGATCAATGTGAACATCTGTTTTGATTTGGCTGCAGGGGTGCCGAAGTCGCGGTCCGGGATGATGAAGTCTTTCATGCGGCGGCCTCTTTTACAGGTGCGAAATCGTCGGGGAAATGGGTCAGGGCGGACATGACGGGGTAGGGGGTGAAGCCACCCAAGGCGCACAATGACCCTGCCTTCATCGTATTGCACAGGTCGGTCAGCAGGAGGATGGCGGCGGCATCACCACGGGCGATCCGGTCGATCGTTTCAGTGCCGCGCACAGCGCCGATGCGGCAGGGGGTGCATTTGCCGCAGGATTCAATGGCGCAGAATTCCATGGCGAAACGCGCTTGTTTCAGCATATCGGCGGCATCGTCAAAGATGACGATTCCGGCGTGGCCGATGAGGCCTTCTTTCGCACCGAATTCTTCATAACCAAAGGGCGTATCGAATAATTCCCTTGGAAAATAAGCACCTAAGGGACCGCCCACCTGTACAGCTTTGACGGGGCGACCCGTGGCGGTGCCGCCTGCGATATCGTCGATGATGCTGCCCAGCGTCAGGCCAAAGGCGCATTCGAACAACCCGCCATGGGCAACGTTTCCGGCGATTTGCAGGGGGATGGTGCCGCGTGATCGACCGAGGCCAAAGTTCTGGTAATGCACTGCACCCTTTTCCAGAATCACGGGGATTGTGGCGAGCGAGATGACGTTATTCACGACCGTCGGGCAGGCCATGAAGCCTTCCAGAGCGGGGAGGGGGGGCTTGGCGCGGACGACGCCGCGTTTGCCTTCGAGTGAGTTCAGGAGAGAGGTTTCCTCGCCGCAGACATAGGCCCCGGCGCCGATGCGAATTTCGATGTCGAAGGTGTGGGGGGAGCCGAGAACGGAGGTACCAAGAAGGCCTTCATTCAGGGCGATGGTCACGGCGGATTGCATGACATCAATCGCATCTGGGTATTCCGAACGGATGTACACAAACCCCTTGGTGGCCCCCACGGCGATGCCTGCAATGGCCATGCCTTCGATGAGGGTAAAGGGGTCGCCTTCCATCAGCATACGGTCGGCGAAGGTGCCCGAGTCACCTTCATCAGCGTTGCAGACGATGTATTTGCGCGCGCCCTTGGCCCCTGCGACGGTGTTCCATTTGATGCCGGTGGGAAAGCCCGCGCCGCCACGGCCTCGCAGGCCGGAGGTCGTGACCTCGGCGATGATGTCCGGCGAAGACATTTCCAAAGCGCGTTGCAGGCCAACCAAACCGCCATGGGCGCGGTAATCATCGAGCGACAGGGGGTCGATGACGCCAACGCGGGCAAAGGTGAGGCGGGTTTGGCGGGCCATCCATGGCAGGGCGTCTACCAAGCCGAGGGATTTGGAATGACCGTTCGTAAACAGGCCCGGCACGTCGGCCACGGTCATCGGGCCGTACCCTGTGCGGCCTGCAGGCGTGTCAATTTCGACCAAGGGTTCCAGCCAGACCATGCCGCGGGAGCCGTTACGGACGAGGCTGATGTCGATGCCAACACGCGCCGCTTCGGCCACAATGGCCAAAGCCACATCATCGGCACCAAGGGCGCGGGCGGCGGCGTCGCGGGGAACATAAACCTTCATGCGCGGCACCCCGCGAGTAGAATATCAAGATGTGCCTCATTCACGCGGCCCTTGACCTGACCATCGACCAAGGCTGCGGGGGCGCAGGCACAGAGGCCAAGGCAGAACACGGGTTCCAAAGTGATCGCGCCATCGGACGTGGTGCCGTGCCAATCGACTCCCAAAACGGTCTTGGCATGGGCGGCGACGCGGTCTGCCCCCATGGCCTGGCACGCCTCGGCCCGGCAAAGTTTCACGATGTGGCGGCCAGCGGGGGCTTCGCGGAAGTCGTGGTAAAAGCTGACCACACCATGGATTTCGGCGCGGGAAATGTTCAGGTGTTTGGCGATGACGGGCAGGGTTTCCTGCGGCACAAAGCCAAAAGTAGCCTGCACGGCGTGCAGAATGGGCAAAAGCGGGCCTTCAAGGCCGGAATGGGCGGCGAGGATGTCATCCAGCCTTGAAATATTGATAGAATCCAGCATGGCGGCCCCGATGATTGCTGCGCATCTGATACGCGGCTTGATAGAAAAAGCAATTTCGATCTTTCGTTGAACGATAGAGAAAATCTATCAAACGACGGCGACACGCTGTGCGGTGTCAATCAGGGCAGCCAGCAAAGGTGTCTGGGGTTCGTGACGCGGGGCGATCAGGCCGACCATATATTCGGCCTCTGGCTCCACGATGGGCACGGCACGCAGACGGTCGCCTGCGAACATCTGGGCGAGAGCCATGGGGACGACGGACCCCCAGCGCCCTGTCAGGACATGGGCGACGATGCCGACGGTGGAGTTGGATTCGATCTGCGCCTCGACCTTGGTGCCAGCTTCGGCCAGATGCTGGTTCACGATGCGGCGGTTTTGCATATCGCCCGTTAGCAGGCAGAGCGGTTGGTCGGCGACCTGCGCCCAAGTGACGGTGGCACGATCAGCCAAGGGTGTGCCGGGGGCACAGAGAAAGCGGTAGAATTCGGCGTAAAGCGGCACTTGGGTGACGCGGCCAAGGGGTTCGTTATCGAGATAAGTGATGCCCGCGTCGAGGTGGAGCGCCTCTATCCCCGTCAGGATTTCGACGGAGGTGCGGGAGAGGAGCGAGATGCGCACATTGGGGTGGGCAGCGGTGAAGGGGGCGGTCAGGCGGGCAGTCATGGGCAAGGCGGTGGGGATGACGCCGATGCGCAGGTTGCCCGACAGGCCAGAGCGGACCATGCGCATCTCATCCTTCATGGCGCGGGCGTCGCCGACGATGCGGCGGGCCCAATCGAGCACACGGTCGCCTTCGGGGGTCAGGCCCTGAAAGCGGGAACCGCGGAAGACGAGTTGGACGCCAAGGGTGTCTTCGAGGTGTTTGATAGCGGAGGAGAGGGTGGGTTGGGTGACGCGGCACACTTCGGCTGCGCGGCCAAAGTGGCGTTCGGTAGCGAGGGCTAAGAACATTTCCAGCTTGTCGATCATGCGGTGACCCTGCCCTTGAACGCCATTCGTTGCAACACGCCCTTGCTGCATGGGGGTTACCGACATACCTGTTGTGGCATGAGACAGTTCATCCCCTTCCTTCCGAAACCAGCCTTTGTGCCCGTGATCCGCCTGCAAGGCACGATCACATCGGGGCGGGGCTTGAATGATGCGGCGCTGGCGCCGTTGATTGAGCGGGCCTTTGCCAAGGGCAAACCGGCGGCGGTGGCGTTGGTTATCAATTCGCCCGGCGGGTCACCGGCGCAAAGCAGTTTGATTGCGGCGCGGATACGTCGGTTGGCGGACGAAAAGGGCATTCCGGTGCATGCGTTTGTGGAGGATGTGGCGGCATCGGGGGGCTATTGGCTGGCTTGTGCGGCGGATCATATCTGGGTGGATGCGACGTCTATTGTGGGGTCGATCGGGGTGATCTTTGCGAGCTTTGGCTTTCCGGAGTTCATGGCGCGGCAGGGGATTGAACGGCGGGTGGTGACGGCGGGCAAGTCGAAAAGCTTTGCGGACCCGTTCCTGCCGCAAAAGGAGGAG
>JANNBG010000407.1:0-4942 GCA_031385205.1 Rhodobacterales bacterium | reverse complement strand
CGGCGGACACCACGATGAACGGCTGGCTGCGCCGGTCGGAAAAATCATGGATTGCCCGGGCGATCAGTGATTTTCCCGTGCCGCTTTCGCCGGTAATCAGCACTGGCAGGGCGGTATTCATCACCCGTGCCACCAGCCGGTACAGTGCCTGCATGGCGGGCGTGCGGCCCACAAGTGGCAGATCATCGCCCACCTCACGCGCGGGCGCTGGTTTCACCTGCGCGCGGCGCTTGATATCCAGCGCGCGGGCGGATCGTTTCATCAGGTCTGGCAGATCAAAGGGTTTGGGCAGGTAATCATAGGCCTCGGCCTCTGCCGCCTGTATCGCCGTCATGATGGTGTTCTGCGCCGATATCACGATGACCGGCAGGCCGGGGCGCAGGCGGCTGATGCGGGGCAACGCCTCCAGCCCATTGCCGTCGGGCATCATCACATCGCTGATGACCAGATCACCCTTCCCCTCTTCCACCCACCGCATCAGGGTGACCAGCGAACTGGTGGCATGCACCTTGCAGCCTGCACGCGTCAGGGCTTGGGTCAGCACCGTGCGGATCGTGCGGTCGTCATCAGCAACCAGAACAGTGCCGTCCATCAGGTATTCCTTTCAGGTGCATCTTTGGGGGCCACGGGCAATGACACACGAAACACCGTGCGCCCGGGGGTTGAGTCGACGGAAATCCAGCCGTCATGGTCGGATATGATCTTGGAGACGAGTGCCAGGCCCAGCCCCGTGCCGTTTTCACGGCCCGATACGAAGGGCTCAAAAATATCGGTGCCCAGTTCGGGCGGAATGCCGGGGCCATCATCAATGATTTCGATCTGCAGGGGCACCGATTTGCCGGGGCCAGCGGTGCGGCGCAGGCGCAGGGACTGGTCATAGAACGTGTGCAGGCGGATGGTGCCCCGCCCAGTTCCATTGGGCCCTTTTGCCGCCTCGGATGCATTCTTGATCAGGTTCAGGAAGACCTGCACCAACTGGTCAAGGTCAGCGAAGGTTTGCGGCAGCGACGGGTCGTAATCCTCGATAATCGTCATTTGCGCGGCATAACCCATCAGGGCCGATTTGCGCGCGCGGTCAAGCGCATCATGGATGTTCACGGTACGGCGTTCGGGGGCGCGCAGGTTGCCGAATTGTTCGACCTGTTCCAGCAGTTTGACCACGCGCCGGGTTTCCGCGACGATCAGGTCCGTCAGTTCCTGATCTTCGGGTGACAGGCCCATCGACAACAGCTGTGCCGCCCCTGAAATGCCCGCCAGCGGGTTCTTGATCTCATGCGCCAGCATTTCCGCCATGCCAATGGCCGACCGCGCGCCGGATTTGGTGTTCATCGACCGGCCCAGCCGATCGGCAATTTCGCGCGGGGAAATCAGCAGCAGGATGATTTCGGGGTTGTCGTGCATCGGGGCCAGTTGCACGTTGCACTGCACCGGCGGCCTTTCCCCGGTTGTGACATCCACATCATTGATAAAAATCGCCGACTGGTTGGCGCGGGCGCGGTCAATCGCCTCGTCCATCGGCGCGTCGATGGACAGGCGGTCAAACACCGGCTGGCCGATCAACGTGCGCACGGATGCATTCATGAAAATCTCACCCGCCGGGTTGACCTCGGCAATCAGCGCGTCACGGTCGATCAGCAAGGCGGGCAAGGGCAGGCTGGCCCAGATCACGCCCGGCACCGGGTATGGCGGGCGATACCCCCTCATGCCGCCAGCGACTGATCGCAGGCGGCGTAAAGCGCCACGGTGACCTGTGCAGGGCTGGTCAGGGTCAGGATGTGGCGGTCAGGAATGCCAGCAGCGGCCAGATACCAGCCGATGTGCTTGCGCGCGACGCGAACGCCAAGGTCCGCGCCATAAAAGGCCAGAATGTCCTCATAATGCGCCACAATCAGGTTTGCCAAAGCCACCCCTGTTGGCACCTTTGGCGCAGGCGTCCCATACAGCGCATGCGCAATCTGCGCAGGCACCCACGGCGCACCATAGGCCCCGCGCCCGATCATCACCCCATCAGCCCCGGATTGCTGCAATGCAGTGCGCGCACTGGCTGCATCCACAATATCACCATTGGCAATCACCGGGATGCTGACCGCATCCTTGATTGCCCGGATGGCCGCCCAATCGGCAGTGCCCTTGTAGAACTGCTGGCGCGTGCGGCCATGGATGGTGACCATCCTGATCCCCGCGCCTTCTGCCCTGCGCGCAATGTCGGCTGCATTCAGGCAATCCGCATCCCAGCCCAGCCGCGTTTTCAGCGTGACCGGCACATCCACCGCCGCCACCACCGCGTCGATGATCCGCAAGGCATGGTCCGGTTCGCGCAAAAGGGCCGACCCGGCATAGCCGTTCGTGACCTTTTTCGCAGGACACCCCATGTTGATGTCAATGATCCGCGCCCCCTGCCCCGCCACATATTTCGCCGCCTCGGCCATCCAAACCGGGTCACGCCCCGCCAGTTGCACGGCTGTGATATCCTCAC
Source organism: Rhodobacterales bacterium (assembly GCA_031385205.1). Lineage (GTDB taxonomy): Bacteria > Pseudomonadota > Alphaproteobacteria > Rhodobacterales > Rhodobacteraceae > JAAFHS01. Next base: position 2,466 of record JANNBG010000407.1, on the reverse strand, counting down.
CAAACCCCAACTCCGCCCGCGCCCGCGCCAATGGCTTTGCCTGCACCACTTCTTGGCTGGCCACCATTTCCGACGCGACAAGCCCTGCACCAAACCGCGCCACCATGCGCCGATACGGCAAGTCTGTGATGCCAGCCATCGGGGCCAGCAGCACGGGCGGGTCGATCACGATATCATTCAGGTGCAGCGGCACGCGCAGTGTCCTTTGATTGGTTCTATGGGTAGGGCCGCGCCGTCACCGGGCCAAGGCTGCGTGACATGAAAACGCTCGAAAAACAAGCGATGCCTAAAAATTGGGCGAACATGCGCGATTTCAGGCAAGATTGTCATAGACGAAGGCTTGGCTTAGGAAAAGGCATGACCATCGCAATCATCATCGTGGCAGCCGGGCGCGGGACGCGGGCCGGCGGGGATCTGCCCAAGCAGTGGCAACCCTTGGCCGGCAACCCGGTGCTGGCCCATACGGTTGCCTGCTTTGCGGATGTGGGGCGTGTGGTGTTGGCGATCCACCCCGATGATGCGGGGCGTGCAGCGGGGTTGGCTGTGCAGACGGTGCTGGGGGGCGAGACGCGGGCGCAATCGGTGCTGCATGCGTTAAATGCGCTGGACGGGTCAGGCGTGACCCATGTGCTGATCCATGATGGCGCGCGGCCCTTGGTGCCCCGGGCCGTGACGGACCGGGTGCTTGCGGCCTTGGCGCACGCCCCCGCAGCAGCCCCGGCTTTGGCCGTGACGGATGCCCTGTGGCGCGGCACTGCGGGGCATGTGGCGGGCACCATGGACCGCGCAGGCATTTACCGTGCACAAACACCGCAGGGCTTTCATTTTGACGCCATCCTCGCCGCGCACCGCGCGCATCCCGGCAATGCAGCGGATGATGTGGAGGTGGCACGGCATGCGGGCCTGCCGGTGACGATTGTTGATGGCGATATCGAGAACATCAAACTGACCTATGCCGCCGATTTCGCGCGGGCTGCGTCGATCTTGAAAGGGCGGCATATGGATATTCGTGTGGGCAACGGCTTTGATGTGCATGCCTTTTGCCCGGGCGATCAGGTCTGGCTGTGTGGTGTATCAGTGCCCCATTCCAAGGGTCTGCTGGGCCATTCCGATGCCGATGTGGGCATGCATGCGCTGAGTGATGCGATTTATGGCGCGCTGGCCGAAGGTGACATTGGCCAGCATTTCCCACCATCGGATGCGCAGTGGAAGGGGGCTGCCAGCGACGTTTTCCTGATGCATGCGATGGGGCGCATCAAGGCACGCGGCTTTACCCTGATGAACGCGGATGTGACGCTGATTTGCGAACGGCCCAAGATCGGCCCGCATGCCGTGGAAATGCGCATGGCATTGGCGCGGATCATGGGGGTGGAGGTGGAACGGGTCTCGGTCAAGGCGACCACGTCGGAACAATTAGGCTTTACCGGGCGGGGTGAGGGGATTGCGGCCATGGCGACCGCGACGCTGGTGCGGATATGAGGGCGATTTTGACGGTGGGAGGTGTGGGGTTGCTGCGGCCCGCGCCGGGCACATGGGGGTCGGCGATTGCGTTGATTTTGGGCATGGTGATCGACCGCTATCTGGGCATGCCGGTGCTGGCAGTGCTGACCGTGGCCGTGACTGTGCTGGGCTTTTGGGCCTGCCAGCGCGGCTTGCTGCCGGGGCAAGACCCCGGCGAAGTGGTGATAGATGAGGTCGCAGGCCAGTGGATCGCCCTGCTGTTCCCATCAGCCGCTTTCTGGTTCAATGGGCATAACGGCTGGCTGCCATGGCCCGCCTGGGTCTGCGCCTTTCTGTTCTTCCGGCTGTTCGACATCTGGAAACCATGGATCATCGGCCGTGCCGACCGCAGGGGCGATGCGGCAGGCGTGATGCTGGATGACCTGTGGGCCGGGCTTTTTGCAGGCATCGCGGTGATCGTCACCGGCATCGCCTATCACGTCATCTTCATCTTCTGATGGACCCCACCGACATCCTCGCGCTTGCCCGCGGACAAGGCATCACGATCGCCTGCGCCGAATCCTGCACTGGCGGTATGGTCGCCGTCGCCCTCACCGATATTGCCGGATCGTCCGATGTGTTTGATCGCGGCTTTGTCACCTATTCCAACCAAGCCAAAATCGACATGCTCGGCGTCCGGCCCAAAACCCTCGCCACGCACGGTGCCGTCTCCGAACCCATCGCCCTGGAAATGGCCAATGGTGCCATCACCCACTCCACGGCCACCCTCGCTGTCAGCATCACCGGCATCGCGGGCCCCGGCGGATCGGACCATAAACCCGAAGGCCGCGTGTGTTTTGGCCTCGCGCGCACGGGCCAGCCAACACGCACTGAAACCGTCGAATTCAGCGCATTGGGCCGCGCCAATCTGCGCCTCGCCGCCCGCGACCATGCCCTGTCACTGCTCGCAAAAGCCCTGCTTTAACCTTCCTCTGTTCAAAACTATCTTCGGGGGATGAATGCGGC
>JANNBG010000289.1:0-2157 GCA_031385205.1 Rhodobacterales bacterium | reverse complement strand
GCTTTGCGCCAGCTTGATGAAGTTCTGGAAATCCTCCAGCGTGCCGAACCGCCGGCCACGGTCCAGGTTCATCACAAACGGGCTGCCATAGGCGGGCGAAAAGACCACGCTTTTCCCGCCGATAACAATGGATTGCGCCGGGTTCCTCGCGTGTTGCATGAACTGTGCCGGGGCCGTCTTCAGCACCTCACGCAGCATCCCCGGTGGAAACTTCACCAGCAACCCCTGCACATCCGCACCCGCCTTCCGCCAATGATCCAGCGCCACGGCATCATCGCGGAATTCAATCCCCACTTCCGCCAGAATGCGGTCGGCCGTTCCTTCGATCCGCAGCAGGTTTTCCTCAGACATCACATCATAGGTCGGAATATTTCGCACAATATAGGGCCGCCCCATCCCGCCACCCTTGGTGGCGCGTTGCGCCTGACGTGCTGACCTGCCGCTTCTGATGTTCATGATGGTGCCTCCCTGCGCCCATCATCTGCCAGACATCGTCCGCGATGTGCCCGCTCTGCGACAGTTGAAGGTCCGTTTGCGCCGCTTCAGGTCAGATCACGACATGCGCCGTGGGCTGCATCCGGTCAATACGCGTGGTGCACGCAAGCGTGACCGATCGCCGAAAGGTGGCGAATATCGGTGCCGCAACATCCGCCCACCACACGCAATGCCGGCAGCAAGCGTTGCAGTTCAGCATACTCACGACCTAATTCCTCTGGGTTACCAGCGTCCAGTTCCGTCGCTTCGTCCAGCTCGGCGTGGCTCATGCGTGATGCATTCGCGCGGATCGCACCAATCCGATTGACCCAAGCTCCGTTCAGAATCGCCTGGAAATGGTCCGGATGCACACAATTGATCCCATACCACGCCGGATAGCCACCCGTTGCTGCATCTGTCAGGGCAATGGCATCCCGCAAGTCCATGCCGCCGACCAGCCGCCCATCGGTTTCCAGCGTAAAGGACAACGCAACCGGCAGACCAACATCCCGCGCGGCATTGGCAATCCCGATTGCCTCGCCCGTTGTGCTGATTGTCATGGCGCTTATCATGTCCACACCTGCGGCAGCCAGCACACGCACTTGCGGCGCATGATAGCTTTGTGCCGCATCCGCATCCATCACAACCTCCGGTGCATAGGCATCACCATGCGGCCCGATCACCCCGTTGATGACGATATCCTGACCGGGCCGCCTATCGCGAAGCACGCGGGCAAACGCCACGGCGGCACGGTTGGCGGTGTCAATCGCATCCGGGGTCATGCCCATTACGCGGCCCCAGCCATAACTGGCCCGCCATGTTGCCGTGTCCAGAAGAACCCCGGTTTCAAGTCCCGCTGCAGTATCAAGCACGGATGTGAAATAGCGTGTCAGCGCGTCACGCCCTTGTGGGGTGTCCAGCAGCGGAAAGGACGCAAATTGCGGCAGGTCCAGCCCTTCCAGAAAGACCATGACAGTCTCCAGACCGCCGTCGGCAAGCCAGGGTTTGTCGGGAACCGCATTCAAAAGGGCATGCGTTGCTTTGCTGTTCATCTGTGGCCCCACTGACTTGGCCATCGTGATTGGCCGTTTCGTGGCAAAAAATGCGACTCGGAACAGGGGAATGATACCAGATTCCACCCGACTTGTCATCTTTAGCCTCGACTCACGTCCTGCAGAAAATCCCCAAGGTTCAGGTCACGACATCCGGCGTCGTCCGCCCCGTATGCACCCCAATCCCCGCCAGCAGATGCGCCGCGCGGATGACCCCCGCCAATGCCTCTTGTGGGTCATGGTCCAACCCCTCCGGCCCCGCCGCAAAGCGTTCCAGATACAGCCGCAAGGTCGCGCCTTCGGTGCCCGTGCCGGACAGACGCATCACGATGCGTGACCCATCGGCAAAGATGATCCGCACCCCCTGCCTGGATGACACGGACCCATCCACCGGGTCCGTATAGGCAAAATCATCTGCTGCCGCGATGGTCATGCCTTCGACGACCCGCCCCGGCAAACCGCCCAATGATGCGCGCAACGCCGCCATCATCGCATCGGCGCGCGCCGTTTCAATCGCCTCAAAATCATGCCGACTGTAATAGTTGCGCCCGTATTTTGCCCAATGCGCGGCCAGAATATCCGCCACCGGTTGCTTGCGCACAGCCAGAATGTTCAGCCACAAAAGGACCGC
>JANNBG010000333.1:0-3409 GCA_031385205.1 Rhodobacterales bacterium | reverse complement strand
CGCTTCCGGCCACGGCAACGGACACCGACTACATCAACATCGAAGCCATTATCGCGCATGAGTATTTTCATAACTGGACAGGCAACCGGATTACCTGCCGGGATTGGTTTCAGTTGTGCCTGAAGGAAGGACTGACAGTCTTCCGGGACCAGACGTTTACGGGGGATATGCGCAGCCATGCGGTAAAGCGGATTGAGGATGTGATGCTGCTGCGGGCACGGCAGTTTCGGGAAGATGGCGGGCCGCTGGCGCATGCGGTGCGACCGGATCGCTATGTGGAGATCAACAACTTTTATACAGCGACGGTGTATGAAAAGGGCGCGGAAGTGATTGGGATGCTGAAGCGGCTGGTGGGGGATGATGGCTATGCGAAGGCATTGAACCTGTATTTCGACCGTCATGATGGGCAGGCGGCAACGATCGAGGATTGGCTTTGCGTCTTTCAGGATGCGACGGGGCGCGATCTGGGGCAGTTCAAGCGGTGGTATACCGAAGCCGGGACACCGCGGGTTTCGGTGGCAGAGGACTGGGCGGATGGGGTCTATACGCTGACCTTTGGGCAGGTGAACCCGGCGACACCGGGGCAATCGGAAAAGGGGGCGAAGGTCATACCATTAGCGGTGGGGTTGTTGAACCCGAATGGGGATGAGGTGGTGGCAACGACGGTGTTGGAGATGACGGAAAGCGTGCAGTCGTTCGCGTTCAAAGGGCTTGCGGCGCGGCCTGTGCCGTCAATCCTGCGGGGGTTTTCGGCGCCTGTGGTGTTGGAGCGCGAGGTTTCGCGGGGGGAACGCGCGTTTTTGTTGGCGCATGATACGGATGCGTTCAACCGCTGGGATGCGGGGCGGGCGTTGGCCAAGGATGTGCTGGCGGCGATGGTTGTGCACGGCGAGGGTGTGGCGGGGGACTGGCTGGAGGCTTTGGCGGCGGTGGCGGGGGATGGGTCGTTGGACCCGGCGTTCAAGGCACTGTGCCTGCGGCTGCCGGGGGATGACGATATGGCGGCGACACTGGCGAGCGCGGGCGTGACACCGGACCCGATGGCGATTTATGCAGCAAGGCTGGGAATGGCGGACGCCTTGGCGGGTCGACTGGCGGGGGCTTTGCCGGGCTGGATTGCCGGGTTGGCGGATACGGGGGCGTTTTCGGCGGATGCAAAGGCGGCGGGGCGGCGGGCGTTGCAGTTGGGGTATCTGGGGTTGCTGGCGCGCGTCGATGGGGGGGCTGCGGCACGGATGGCTTATTCGGGGGCCACGAATATGACGGATCAGGTGGGGGCGTTGGTGTGCCTGCTGGATGTGGGCGCGGGGCAGGCGGAACTGGCGGCGTTTGGGGCCGCGTGGGCGGGGGATGCCAATGTGATGGACCGCTGGTTTGCCTTGCAGATTGCGACGGCGGCACCGGGGGATGTGATGCGGGTGGCGGCCGCATTGACGGGACATGCGGATTTCAACTGGAAGAACCCGAACCGGTTTCGGGCGGTGATCGGGGCGGTGAGTAGCAACCACGCGGGGTTTCATACGGCGGATGGGGCGGGATACGCCTTTGTGGCGGATTGGCTGTTGCGGATGGATGCGCTGAACCCGCAAACGGCGGCGCGGATGTCGACGGCGTTTGAGACGTGGCGGCGCTATGATGCGGCGCGGCAGGCGATGATGCGGGGGCAGCTTTCGCGCATTGCGGGGACGCCGGGGTTGAGCCGCGATATGGGCGAGATGGCGGGGCGAATGCTGGGGTAGGGCCTCCTCCGCCCGATGGGCGACGTCGGGGGGGTGGTTCTGTGCGGGGTGTTTTTGGGGGAAAGGGGCCTCCGGCGGGGATATTTAGGGGGAAGATGAATGGTAAAGGGTCTGCGCGCCAAAGTGTTGACGGAATTCTGTGGTTCTGTCAGCGATGGGGTCAGGGTATTTGAGGATGTGCCATGCCATTTGTCATTGCTTTGCTGGGGTTGATTGGGGCGGCCTATTTCTGGGCGCAGCGGGCGCGGAATGCGGCGCAGATTACGCAGGAATTGTCGGGCGTGGCGTCGGATGTGATGGCGGCGGCGCGCAGGTTTGGCTTTCGGCGCAGGGGTGCCGAGCATCCGGTGGAGAGTCTGGATGATGCGGATGTGGCGATTGCGGGGGCGGCGATTGCGTTTCTGGAACTGGGTGGGTTGCCTCATCTGGAACAGCAGCAGGGCGTGGTGCGCAGTCTGCAATCACGGCTGGCCATGAGCCATGAGAAGGCACAAGAGGCACTGATTTTGGGGCGCTGGCTGATGACGGAGTCAGGTGGGGCGCAGCCGGGGTTTACGCGGCTGGTGCGGAAACTGGCCAAGATGAAGGGGCAGGCGGGGTTTGAGCCGCTGATGTTGGTGTTGCGGGACGAAGCAGAGGTTGCGGCAGGGGTGTTGTCAGCGCAACAGGGTGAGGCGCTGGACGAAGTGAAGCTGATTTACAGACTTTAGCCCTGACAATAGGCCTGTTCGCTGACCCAGCCGGCCATATCGGCGCGTTTGGCCGCCTTGCGGAACGGGGCCCAGTCGCGGCCCATGCCCAATGCGCCACCACCGGCCACCACGCCATCACGGCCGACTTGCGCCGCAGCAATGCGCACGGCACAGGCAAGGTTGGCGGAGCCGTTTTTCAAGGCGGCGGTGCTGGTGGCCTCGCAGCCATATTGGCGGGCTGTGGCGGGTGAGATTTGGGTGAGGCCGATCCACTGGCCACCACCGCCTGCGGCGGATGGGTTCCACGTGCTTTCATGCTTGGCCAAAGCCGAAAACATGCCGACCCAAAAGGCGCGGCGGTCGGGCAGGCTGGCGGTTTCATAACCGGGGCACCATTGCGCCACATCGGAGGGCACTTCGCCTGCCAGCGATTGGTCATATCGGGCAACGGCGAGCAGGGTCGTCTGGGTCCAGCCATCCGATCCGGGTTTGCCATCCCAGCGCATCAGCGGCATCACGGGTATGGCAGAGGCGTCATCCTTGGCCTGATCGTTGAACGGCGCATTGCTGCAACCCGCCACACACAGGGCCAAAACCAGCCCGGTCACCATTTTCGATACACGCATTTCACACTCATACAGCAGCCCGCGCCCCCTGCGCGTCGTGATGGGTGTCGGCTTTGTGGGGGGGTATGGCAACCGTGGCGCTTGCGGATCGGCGGGGATTTGCCCATCGGGCCCTTGCCGTGCGGGGGTGGCAGCCGTAAGAAAGCGGGGAATGACAGGGGAATTCGCATGCTTGACCTGACCACAACCGCACCGGTGCCGAAGGTGATTGCCGGGGCCAAATTCGATTGGGAATTGGTCATCGGCATGGAAATTCATGCGCAAGTGGCGTCTGAGGCCAAGCTGTTTTCAGGGGCATCGACAGCTGTGGGGGCGGAGCCGAACAGCCATGTGGCGTTTGTGGATGGCGCAA
>JANNBG010000282.1:0-8406 GCA_031385205.1 Rhodobacterales bacterium | reverse complement strand
GTCTTATGGTGATGCGCCGACAGATGCCATCATGCTGAACAATGCGGCTTGGCTGGATGGGCTGAATTACCTTGATTTTCTGCGGGATATCGGGCGGCATTTTTCGATCAACCGGATGCTGTCATTTGAATCGGTGAAGTCACGGCTGGACCGGGAACAATCGCTGTCTTTCCTCGAATTCAACTACATGATCCTGCAGGCCTATGATTTTCTGGAGATCAACCGGCGGCACGGCTGTTTGCTGCAGATGGGCGGCAGTGACCAGTGGGGCAATATCATCAACGGGATCGACCTGACACGCCGTGTGATTGATCAGGAAATCTTTGGGCTGACGACACCGCTGCTGACCACGAGCGACGGGCGCAAGATGGGCAAATCGCAGGGTGGGGCAGTTTGGCTGCGTGGCGATATGTTGTCACCGTACGAATTCTGGCAGTTCTGGCGCAACACGACGGATGCGGATGTGGGGCGGTTTCTGAAGCTGTACACGGATATCGAGGTGGACGAATGCGACCGTCTTGGCGGCCTTGGAGGGTCTGAGATCAACCTTGCCAAAATGGTGCTGGCAAATGCGGTGACGGGGCTTTTGCATGGTGAGGCGGCGGCAGTTGCGGCCGAAGCGACGGCGAAAGCGGTGTTCGAACAGGGCGGCGTGGGGGATGATCTGCCGACGGTGCATGTGACGGCGGCGGAGGTGGCTGATGGCGTGGGCATCGTGCAATTGCTGGTGCGGGCGGGGCTGGCGGCATCGGGCAAGGACGCCAAACGCTTGATCGCGGAGGGTGGTGCGCGGCTGAATGACGAGGTGATCGTGGATGCGGGCCTGCGGCTGCATGCGGGCGATCTGGCGGAAACGGTCAAGCTGACGGCGGGGCGCAAACGGCATGCGCTGATTATGCTGGGGTAAGCCTACGTTCATCATCAATCAGGGTCACGCGGGTAGGCAAGTCTTTGCCCCAGTGCCAGAGGATCAGGTTCATGGCATGGGGTGGGACGCTACGGGCAAAGCTGGGCGCGCGCATGCCAGCATAGCCGTCGGCGTTCAGGCGGGTGGCGAGGGATTGCGTGGGCGCAGGGGTGTGCATCCGCCAGTCGTTTGCGGCCAGGTCGGCGGGGGTCATTGCATAGGCGGTCAGGGCATCTGGGGCGGTGGCATCGAAGATGGGTTTTGCATCGACGTGATAACTGACAAGGACGGTGGGTTGCAGGGGCTGGCCGATCTGGCTGATCTCGCGCACGGCGGTCATGGCATCCAGCGCCAGATACAGGGCGGGTGTGCCCTTGGCATTGAAACGCCCGCCATATTTGCGCGCGCCTTCGCCGGATAGCGGATCACGCACCCAGATGGGGTTAAGGGCGCGGTAGGCGATGGTTTGGACGTGCATGTTGTTTGGTGCAGGTTAGGCAAAGATACCTGCATCAACGGCGTCGATATAGTCCATCACATCCTGCGCCTGCCCCTGCCCCACAAGATGCATGGCGGTTTTGCCGCCAAAGCCCATCAGGGGTTCGGAGCGATACCAGGCATAGGCGACAAGGTCGGACCCAAAGCGGGGCTGGACGCGGTTCAACACCTCTAACATCTCGCGCAGACGGGTTTGGGTTTTGGGGCTGCCGATCCGATCATGCCGCATCACGGCATCACGGCCAAGACCAGCGGAGCGTGCCACATCATCAACGGATGTGAGCAAGCGGTCAGCGATCAGGCGGGGGGAAAAGCCATCTGGGTTGGCAAGTGCGGCGATGTTCATGCGATCCTCCACGGCAATTGACATGATATAGCGTCAATCGCCGTGGAAATCAAGTCAGGGTGCGACGGTGACCTTTGTCATCACATCCGGCGTTTCAGGTGGTTCGCCTTTGGCGATGGCATCGACCACCTCCATGCCCGAAATCACACGGCCCACGACGGTGTATTGGCCATTCAGGAAATCACCGGGCGCGAACATGATGAAGAACTGGCTGTTGGCCGAATCCGGGTCTTGCGAGCGGGCCATGCCGACGATGCCACGCGCGAAGGGGATATCCGAAAACTCGGCAGGCAGGTTGGGCATGTCTGACTGGCCCATGCCGGCCTGTGCGGTATCGCCACCGGCTTTGCCGAATTGCACATCGCCCGTCTGGGCCATGAAGCCGTCGATCACGCGGTGAAAGATGACCCCGTCATAGGCACCCGCCGTGGCAAGGGCGGTCATCTGCGCGACATGTTTGGGGGCGACATCGGGCAACAGATCAATGACGATGGTGCCATTGGCAGCACCCGTCACGTCGATTGACAGGTTCGGGCCGGGGCCGTCATCCTGGGCGAAAGCGGGGCCCGCGATCAGGGCGAGGGCGAGGATACTACGCAACATCGGCGGCCACCCTTACTGTTATCATGCGGTCAGGACTGGCGGGCGGTTCGCCCTTGGCGATCTTGTCCACAAAGTCCATGCCGGAAATGACATTGCCATAAACGGTATATTGGCCGTTCAGGAAGTCATTGTCGGAAAAGTTGATGAAGAACTGGCTGTTGGCCGAATTGGGGTTGGACGAACGCGCGGCCCCGATGGACCCACGACCATGCGGCAGTTTAGAAAACTCGGCGGGCAGATCAGGGTGGGACGACCCGCCCGTCCCAGCGCGGCGCAGGTTGAAATTCGCCTCCATATTGCCGTTTTCGACATCACCGGTCTGCGCCATGAAACCGTTGATGACGCGGTGGAAACAGACATTGTCATAGGCCTTGGCACGCGCGAGGGCCTTCATGCGTTCGACGTGTTTCGGGGCGACATCAGGCAGCAGGGCGATGACGACCTCGCCATCCTTTAGGGTCATGATGATGGTGTTTTCGGGGTCTGTGATGTTGGCCATGGGTGAACCTTTCCGGGTGATTTGCGCGGCAACCTAGTGCGGGGACGGCAAAAGGGCAATGCACGGTTGACGGGGGCGGCGCGCGGGGTATCAGGGGGCAAATGGGCATTGGAGGCTGCGATGGCTTGGAAAACGCTGAATGACATGGACCTTGCAGGCAAGGTTGCGCTGGTGCGGGTTGATATCAACGTGCCGATGGAAGGCACGGTTGTCACGGATGCGACGCGGATCGAAAAGATCGTGCCGACGGTGCGGGATGTTCTGCGCATGGGGGGCAAGCCGGTACTGTTAGCGCATTTCGGGCGGCCGAAGGGGAAAGTGGTGCCGGAAATGAGCCTGCGGTTGGTGCAACCGGCGCTGGAGGCGGCGTTGGGTATGGCGGTTGTTTTCATGGAACGGCCATCGCGGGCGGCGATTGATGCTTTGCCTGCCGGATCGGTGGTCTTGGTGGAAAACACGCGGTTTTCGGCAATGGAAGAGGCGAATGATCCGATGATGGCGCGGTTCCTTGCGTCTTTGGGGGATGTGTTCTGCAATGATGCGTTTTCCGCAGCACACCGGGCGCATGCATCGACCGAAGGCGTGGCGCATCTGTTGCCCAACTGTGCGGGGCGGTTGATGGCGGAGGAATTGGCGGCACTGGAGGCGGCTTTAGGCTCGCCCAAACGGCCTGTTGTGGCGGTTGTGGGCGGGGCGAAGGTATCGACGAAGCTGACATTGCTGGGGAATCTGGTGGGGCGTGTGGACCATCTGGTGATCGGCGGGGGAATGGCGAACACGTTTCTGGTGGCGCAGGGGGTTGAGGTGGGAAAGTCGTTGGCGGAGCGGGATATGGCACCGACGGCGTTGGAGATTCTGGCCAAGGCGAAAGCTGCGGGCTGTGTGATCCATCTGCCAGTGGATGTGGTGGTGGCTTGGGCGTTCAAGGCGGGGGCTGAGAATAAGGTGGTTGCCGTCGGTGATTGCCCGGCAGATGCGATGATCCTGGATGCGGGGCCTGCAACGGTGGCGGCCTTGGAAGGGGTTTTTGCGCGGGCAAAGACGTTGATCTGGAACGGGCCTTTGGGGGCGTTTGAAATTGAACCGTTTAACGCGGCAACGAACGCGGCGGCGCAGGCGGTAGCACGGTTGACGCGCGCGGGTGGCCTGATTTCTGTGGCAGGCGGTGGCGATACGGTGGCCGCGCTGAATGCGGCGGGGGTGGCGGATGATTTTACGTTCATTTCCACCGCTGGCGGCGCGTTTCTGGAATGGATGGAAGGCAAGACGCTGCCGGGGGTGGCGGCGTTGATGGGGTGAATGACCGTTGCGTTTTGAACCGTGTCGTTTAGTTTGCGCCGCGTATGGAGGAGAGCATCATGGCTTGGGCATTGATTACGGGCGCGTCTGAAGGGTTGGGGCGGGAGTTTGCCGATATTGCGGCGGCGGACGGGTATGACCTGATCCTGTCGGCACGATCAGCGGACAAACTGGAGCTGGTGGCGACCGAAGCAAGGCTGCGGCACAAGGTGCAAGCTGTTGTTATTCCTGCGGATTTATCGCTGGCAGGTGAAGCGGAGCGGTTGTGGGATGCTGCGTGCATGGGCCGCGCGATTGCGGTGTTGGTGAATAACGCTGGGCTGGGGCGGAATGGCGATTTTTCGGACCCGGATGGTTGGGCGCGGGAAGAGGCGTCATTGCAGGTGAATGCGGTGGCGCTAACCCTGCTGATGAAGCGCGCAGTGGTGGATATGGTGCGTCTGGGCGAAGGGCGCATCCTGAATGTGGGGTCAACGGCGGGCTTTGTGCCGGGGCCGAATATGGCGGTGTATCACGCAACGAAGGCCTATGTATTGAGCCTGACCGAGGCTGTGGCGGATGAATTGCGCGCATCGAACGTGATGGTGACGGTGCTGTGCCCGGGGGCGACGCAGACCAGCTTTTTCAAGGCGGATGATGCCGAAGGTGCGACCTGGCTGACGAAAATGCCCCTGCCTTCGGCGCGGTCTGTGGCGCAGGCGGGGTGGACGGCGATGAAGGCGGGCAAGCGGATCATGGTGCCGGGTGTGCAGAACAAGATTTTGGCGTTTTTGCCCCGGATTACGCCCAGATGGCTGACCACGCGCATCACTGGTGCGCTTTTGGCACGACGTTAAGGCAATTTGGGAAACTGTTAGCGTAACCAGCGTTGCCGCAAGGGAAATGGCCCGTTAGCACCAAGAAAACCCTTAACGGAGGCCCCGATGCGCACGACCAAAGCCGTTCAGTCCATCCTGCGGAATTATGAGGGCGAAACGCCGGGGGTGAAGGTCAACCTTGCGCGGATGATGATGGAAGGGCGGTTGAGTGGCACGGGCAAGATGGTGATTTTGCCGGTGGATCAAGGGTTTGAACACGGGCCTGCACGCAGTTTCCAATCCAATCCGGGTGGCTATGACCCGCATTATCATTGGCAGATGGCAATTGATGCGGGCCTCAGTGCCTTTGCGGCCCCTTTGGGGATGTTGCAGGCGGGGATTGATACGTTTGCAGGGCAGATCCCGACGATTTTGAAGCTGAACAGCGCCAACAGCCTGATGAGCGGCACGGCGGGCAAGAACCAGTCGGTCACGGGATCGGTGGATGATGCGCTGCGGATGGGCTGTGCGGGAATCGGGTTTACGATTTATCCGGGCAGCGATTTGGCCATTGATCTGTATGAAGAATTGCGCGAATTGCGGGCCGAAGCGGCGGCCAAGGGCCTGGTGTCGGTCGTATGGTCCTATCCGCGTGGCGAGGCGGTGACAAAGCCGGGTGAGACGGCGATTGATGTGGCAGCCTATGCGGCGCATATCGCGGCGTTGCTGGGGGCACATATCATCAAGATCAAGCTGTCGAGCGACCATGTGATGCAGGATGAGGCGCGCAAAGCCTATGATTCCATTGACATTTCCACGCAAGCTGATCGCGTGCGGCATTGTGTGCAGGCATGCTTTGCCGGGCGACGGATCGTGATTTTCTCAGGCGGGGCGACCAAGGGCACGGATCATGTGCTGGAGGATGCGCGCGCGGTGAAGGCGGGTGGCGGGAACGGCTCGATCATCGGGCGGAATGCGTTTCAGCGGCCACGAAGTGAGGCGATGGCGCTGCTGACGCAGTTGGTGAACATCTATCGCGGGCGGGAATAGCTGTGATGTTCTCTGAAGGTTCGCCTGCAAGCGGCTGAATCGTCGCGTTTTTCTGACTTTTGGGGATTCACAAAGCGAATCGCCTGTGCCATGATTCGGCATCACCCGCGCTGAACGACGGGTGAAGCGGGGCTGCAGGCAATGACAAAACAGGTACGGCCAGCGTTGGGAGGGGTGTTGACCCTGATGTTGGCCTTTGCATTTGGCAGCTATTTTACCTTTGCCGCCGTCCAGGGTGATTTTGGCGTGTTCAAGCAAGTGGAAATCGCCGCGGAAAAGGCCAAGCTGGAGGCGGAAAAGACGCAGCTGTTGGTGGCGCTGGTCGAAATTCAGAACCGCACACATCGGCTGTCGGACGGCTATCTGGACATTGACCTGCTGGACCAACAGGCCCGCGATGTACTGGGCTATGTGCGGGCCGACGAGATTGTCATTCGCTGACCCGCAGCAGGGTTAGCCAAGCTGATTCAGAATGGCGAAAGTTTCCTTGAATTTGCCGCTCGCGTCCGCATTGCGCAGGAACAGCACGCGGTCGACCAGCACCTCATCTGGCGTCGGCTGGGCCGTCAGTTTCGCCATGGCTTCGGTGATGAAATCATCCAGCGGCATGGCATGCGGGTTGGTGGCTGACCCCGGCATGAGGTCGGTCTGCACGGCAGGCGGGGCAAGTTCGATGACCACGACATTTGTGTTGCGCAACTGGGCCCGCAGGCTGAGGCTGTAGGAATGCAGGGCGGCTTTGGTCGCGTTATAGGTGGGGGTGAACATCAGAGGCACGAAGGCAAGACCAGACGTGACGTTGATGATGGCGGCCTGATCCTGCGCGCGGAAGTGCGGCAACAGAGCAGCGGTGAGTTGGATGGGGGCGAGCAGGTTGGTGGCGATGGTGGCCTGTACGATGTCGGTGCCGACCACGTCTGCCGTCAGGTCTTCAGACTGCATGATGCCTGCGTTGTTAACCAGTACGCTGATGGCGGGATGGTTGTGCAGTACGGTTTTGGCCAGCGTCGCGATGGACTGCGCATCTGTCATGTCAGAGGGGTAGGCGATGATGCCGGGATTGTCGGTGACGATCTGGTCCAGGAAAGCTTGCCTGCGGCCCGTGATGATGACGGTGTTGCCGATGGCCTGCAGGGCGCGTGCGAGTGCAAGGCCGATGCCAGAGGTGCCGCCGGTGACGAGGATAGTCTGGTTGGTGAAGTGCATGGACAGGCTCCTTTGCGGTTGATGTTGCAAAGATGGCGGGATCGGTTACGATTGGGAAGAAGGCACCAAAACGATTTATACTGACCAAAAAGAGAGTGACATGGACGACTGCCCTGCCCTTGCCGAGATTGACCCGCGGGTGAACGCATTGGTAAATGACCTGATCGGGCATATCGCTGACAAGTGGTCGATGCTGATTACAGAAGAACTGATCGCAAAAGGCGAGATGCGGTTTACGCAGATCGGGCGGGCGGTACCGGGGATCAGCCAGAAGATGCTGACGCAAACCCTGCGCCAGATGGAGCGGGACGGGCTGGTGATCCGGACCATTCACCCGGTGATCCCGCCACGGGTGGAGTACAAGCTGACCGATCTGGGCGTCTCCTTGGGGGCGGCGTTCTGTGGGGTGTGGCTGTGGGCCGAGGACCATCTGGGGCGGATCGAGGCTGCAAGGCAGGCATTCGATGGGCGCATGGCTGGGGTGCGGATTTAGGTTTTGCGCTTGTTTTTCCGATAGGCTAAGGATGGTTTAACGTTAAACGAGTTTCGCGACCCAGCGGAGGCATGCGCCATGGCCACAAAGAGACCAGCGGATAAACCGAACGTTTCGAAGGAAGACCTGCTGAAATACTACCGCGAAATGCTGCTGATCCGCAGGTTTGAGGAAAAGGCGGGCCAGTTGTATGGCATGGGCCTGATCGGCGGGTTTTGCCATTTGTACATCGGCCAAGAGGCGGTCGTGGTAGGCTTGGAGGCTGCGGCCAAACCGGGCGACAAGCGACTGACGAGTTACCGCGACCACGGGCATATGCTGGCCTGCGGGATGGACCCCAAGGGTGTGATGGCGGAATTGACGGGGCGTGAGGGCGGCTATTCCAAGGGTAAGGGGGGCAGCATGCACATGTTCTCCAAGGAAAAGCATTTTTATGGCGGGCATGGCATTGTGGGCGCGCAGGTGCCTTTGGGGGCTGGCCTCGCCTTTGCGGACAAGTATCTGGGCAATGACAATGTGACGTTTGCCTATTTCGGCGATGGCGCGGCGAACCAGGGGCAGGTGTACGAGACCTATAACATGGCCGAGCTTTGGAACCTGCCGGTGGTGTTCGTGATTGAAAACAACCACTATGCGATGGGCACATCGGTGGAGCGGTCGACCAAATCCACCACGTTGTTCGGGCGCGGCACGGCCTATGGCATCAAG
>JANNBG010000254.1:0-1812 GCA_031385205.1 Rhodobacterales bacterium | reverse complement strand
GAAATCCACCGATCCAAAGTCCACAATCTGCCCATAGGGCGCGATTTTCACGCGCGCATCCAGCTTCAGCTGTTTGACCACATCCGTCACCCAGCCTTCACCAAACGACTCCCACGCCAGCATTTCCACGGGCCGTGCCCCCAGTAAAGACCACATCGCCATTTCAAACGCGCCAGTATCCGACGCGGGCACAATGCCGATACGGTAATCATCCGGCACGCCCAGAATGCTGCGGGTCAGGTCGATGGCTTCTTTCAGCTTGGCCTTGCCAACAGCGGCACGGTGCGAACGGCCCAAGGGCGCATCACCAAGCATATCAAGGGTATAACCGGGGATTTTGGCACAAGGGCCGGACGAAAAACGCGGGTTCGTCGGGCGCACGCGCGGTGCGGGCAGGTCAGTCATGGTATCCTCACAGATAAATGCCCTTCGTTGGGGAAGGGTGTCCCACTGGTGCGGATACCGGGGGTGCTGCTCTGGCACAAGCGGAATTTTGGGCGTAATGCGGCGGTTAAGGCGCTTTTTGCGACACCCCTGTTTACTATCGGAAACCTGCATGTTTATCACCACCCTGCTCACCAACCCCGACCGCCCCATCCTTGACCGTGCGACGGTGGAATCCCTGCGCAATGCATGGGGTGGCGGCGATGCGCGCTGGCTCGACCCCGGCGTCGCGGCGGAGTTTGCGGTGGAGGCGATGCCCGCGAACAGGTGGCAGGTGTGGCAGGGGTTGCAGGCCCTTGGTCTGGACATGGTGGTGCAGGCAGCGGAAGGGCGTAAAAAGCGCGTGTTGCTGGCCGATATGGACAGCACCATGATCCAGCAGGAGTGCATTGACGAACTGGCCGATGAGGCGGGCGTGGGCGCGCAGGTGGCGGCGATCACGCGCCGTGCGATGAACGGCGAGATTGCGTTCGATGGGGCCTTGCGGGAACGGGTTGCCTTGCTCGCGGGGCTTTCGGTAAATGTGATTGATGCCGTGCTGCGCGACCGGATCACGCTGATGCCGGGGGGGGCGGTTCTGGTACGGACGATGAAGGCAAATGGGGGTTATGCAGCGTTGGTGTCAGGCGGGTTCACGGCGTTTACGGGGCATGTGGCGGGGGTGCTGGGGTTTGATGAGAACCGGGCGAATGTGTTGGTTGTGGCGGATGGCAAGCTGACGGGAACGGTGCAGGAACCCATTCTGGGGCGCGAGGCCAAGGTAACGGCATTGAATGATATCTGTGCGCGGCTGGGCATTGGCGCGGATCAGGTGATGGCCGTGGGCGACGGCGCGAATGACTTGGGCATGTTGGGCCGCGCAGGCGCAGGCGTGGCGCTGCACGCAAAGCCATCCGTGCAGGCGCAGTGCGATATCCGGGTGAACCATGGCGATCTGACGGCCTTGCTGTTCATGCAGGGCTACACGCGCGAGGCGTTTGCATGATCGTCCGCCCCGCAACCCTGCAGGATACCCCTGCCATGTGCGCCCTGTTGAACGCCATCATCCGCATGGGTGGCACAACGGCGTTCGAGGTTGAAAAGACGCCGGAGGAGGTGGCCGATTGGTATCTGACCGGCCCACACGCCCTGCTGTGCCATGTGGCAGACGATCAGGGCCGCATCATCGGGTATCAAACCGTCAGCCGCTATGGTGATCTGCCGCCAGGCTGGGGCGATATCGGCACGTTTGTGGACATTGGCCTGCAGCGGTCCGGTGCAGGTGCAGCCCTGTTTGCGGCGACGGTGCAGGCCGCGCGGGCCGCTGGCGTGACCACGATCAACGCAACCATCCGGGCGGACAACGTGCCGGGCTTGGGCTATTACACC
>JANNBG010000184.1:0-1739 GCA_031385205.1 Rhodobacterales bacterium | reverse complement strand
AAAAAGCGTGAGGCGCAACAGCGCGCGGATGGCACTTGGGTGGAAGATGAGTGATCCGTTGCTGCGGATTGCGGCAGCGTTGGAGCGGTTGGCCCCGGCACCGCTGCCTGCACCGGATTTTACGGCCGAGGCGTTTGTGTGGCAGACGGGGCCGGACCGGCTGGAACCCGTGGCGCATGTGGCCCGTGTGGATATTGGCCTGCTGTTGGGGGTGGACCGGGCACGCGATACGCTGCTGGAAAACACGCGGCACTTTGCACGGGGCCTGCCTGCGAATAACGCGCTATTGTGGGGCGCGCGGGGGATGGGGAAGTCATCGCTGGTGAAAGCCGTGCATGCAGCGGTGCGCGGCGAGGGGCATGATCTGAAGATCGTGGAGCTGTCCCGCGAGGATTTGCCTTCGGTGACGCGGTTGCTGGCGGTGTTGCGGGGGGCGGATGCGCGGGTGTTGCTGTTCTGTGATGACCTGAGTTTCAGCCATGACGATACGCATTACAAAAGCCTGAAGGCGGTGCTGGATGGCGGCATCGCGGGGCGGCCAGAGAATGTGCTGTTCTATGCGACGTCTAACCGCAGGCATCTGATGCCACGGGACATGATCGAGAATGAACGGTCAACGGCGATATCCCCATCGGAGGCGGTGGAAGAGAAAGTTTCGCTGTCAGACCGGTTCGGGCTGTGGCTGGGGTTTCATCCGTGTTCGCAGGATGACTACCTTGCGATGATTGCGGGCTATTGCGCAGCGCACGGGGTGGTGGTTCCGGCGGACCGTCTGCGGGCCGAGGCGGTCGAATGGTATACCACGCGCGGCGCACGGTCCGGCCGGGTGGCGTGGCAGTTTTTCTGCGATCTGGCGGCGCGGGAAGGCGTGCGGATTTCGGGGTAAGATGGGCAGATTGCCCATCCGACGCGCCCGAAATGTAGGATGGGCAATATGCCCATCATGCCTTGATTACTGCAAAAACGCGGTCGGATCGGTGCTTTCCACACCCCGGCGCACTTCGAAATGCAGGAACGCTGGGCTGCCACTGCGTACTTTCGCGATCGCCTGCCCGCGTTTGACCTTGTCGCCCTTGGCGACCGTGATGCCATCCACACCCGCATAGACCGTCAGCAACCCATCGGCATGGCGGATCACGATGATCGGCACCTGTTCGGTATCCTTGGTGATCGCAGCCACGGTGCCATCTGCCGCCGCGCGCACTTGCGCACCCGCCGCAGCGCCGATGTCGATGCCTTCGTTCTTGCCCTTGGCATAGCCGCGGATGATTGCGCCATCGGCGGGCAGGGCCATTTTTGTGGATGATGCTGCGGTGCGCGAGGCCCCCAGATCAGGCGACGGCGGCACATTTTCGGTGGCGGCGGCGGCGACTTGTGGGTTCTCATCCGGCAAGGGCTCCTGGGCCGAGGGGGGTGTGGGCGTCGGCGTGCCTGCACCGGGCGCTGTGACGGCGGGGGCAGGGGGTCGGGTGGACCCGGCGGCAGCGGTGGGGATCAGCAGGAACTGGCCTTCACGCACGGCCAGATCGGGGCCCAGCCCGTTCCATTCGGCCAGTGCCTTGGCCGATACGTTATAGATGCGGGCAATGGAAAACGCGGTTTCGCCACGGGCCACCTTGTGGCGGGCGGGTTCGGCCCCGGCGGGGGCTGTGGCTGCGGCGGATGCGGGTTGTACGCGGTCTAATGCGGTGGTGGCAATCGCCGTGACATCGACAGGGGCCGCACTGCCGGTGCCGCCA
>JANNBG010000169.1:0-1718 GCA_031385205.1 Rhodobacterales bacterium | reverse complement strand
TTCTTCAGCCCTTGGGTGAACCACGATTCCAGAAATTCGTCCGGCCTGCGGAAATAGGCAAGCACCGTCACATCGCAATCACGCAAGACACGCGCGATGGCGGCTGTATCGCTGCGGTCACTATTGGCAAAGTGCCATAGTCCTTCGTCGGACAAGATCACATTGCGGTCGTCGCGTATGGCATCCAGCCGCCGCGAGATGCGGTCTGATGTGCGCTGCGCCCCGGCGTAAAACGCCCAGCCGCGCTTGGCCAGCCATTGCGGGCTTTGCGCCAGCGTCGCCTGAATGCTGGACGTGCCGGTTTTCATCGTGCCGATGTGCAAGATAACCTTGCGTTTGGTCATGCTGGCACCACTGCATCGTTCTGCAGCACCGCTGCAATGCCATCAGCCACCTGCGCATGCAGGGCATCAGGCCAATGCGGCAAAAACTGCGGCAAATGCCGCGTCATCCGGTCCAGATCCAGCACCAGCACATCTGCCTGCCGCACCACCTGCAACACAGTGGCATTATGCGACGTCATGCCTGTTTGCGATGCCAACGTCACCATGACGATACGCCCTGCCCCACGCGCCCGCAATGCGCGGATGATGCCGCTCAGGTGCGCACGGTACAGGTCCATTGGCACTGCATGCCTCAGGGGCAAGTCAGCCGTCAAAGCCGCCGCATGCGCCACTGCGAAACCTATCACCTCAGCGCCCAGATCGACGGGCAACAGGCCGACCGCCGCCATTTCCGTCTGGTTCAACAAAGGCTCCTCGCTGTCATGCAGGCCAATGTGCACCACCACATCCGCTCCGGCCCCCAGCCGGGGTGCGTTGGTCAATAAGGCCAGCACATCGCCTGCCGTAAACAGATGCTGGCCGATACA
Organism: Rhodobacterales bacterium; assembly: GCA_031385205.1. Classification (GTDB taxonomy): domain Bacteria; phylum Pseudomonadota; class Alphaproteobacteria; order Rhodobacterales; family Rhodobacteraceae; genus JAAFHS01. The sequence goes on along the minus strand of JANNBG010000169.1, from coordinate 847 downwards.
ATCCACCCGGTAGGCGTACGGGGCCATACCCAGACGGCAAGCATAGCTGACCTCAGCCCTTTGTGACGTGGCGGATTGCACTGATGCATCTGTCAGGATCAGCAGGGGCCTGCCCGCCGCATTGCGCCCCGCCACGGCGGACCGAAACGCCTCTCGTGCGGCACGCAAAGGCACGCGCTGTGCGGCCACCGCAGCCCGCAACGCCGCCACATCCGCATGATCCACGATCAGCGCCCGCAACACCGCAAAGGATTGCGCGGCAAGGCGCGTTTGCCCCATATCGGCAAAGCCTTTGGCCCGCGCAATTTCGGCCCCAATCATCTCAAATGCCTTGTCTGTCATGCCTTGCCCCGCCAAGGGGCCCCCATTCAGCCCGGCCTGCGACATGCCGGGTTATTTCAGCAGTTCTGCCGTCTTGGCCGTGAATAGTCTATGCCCGTCCGCCGACAGATGCATCCCATCCTCCAGCAAGGGCCCTGCTGGCAGGTCTTGCCAGACATGCCGGTCAATATCCAGCAATAGTGCGGAATGCCGCATCACGGCCTGCATGATTTGCATATTATATGCCGCAAAATTCGCATTGATGCCCGGCGTGCCTGCCCAAAACTTGGCCGGTGGCAGAATGATCGTCGCCAGCACCACCTTGCGCGCCTTGCGCGCCCGCAGCAGCAGCAGGATATGATCCAGGTTCGCCCGAAACGCATCCGGCGGAACATAATGCCGCGACGGCAGCATGTTGATGATCCGACGGCGGTATTTCTGCGCAAATCCCACGATGGACGTGCGCACATCTTCGGGCAGCAGGGTCATCGCCAGCCGTTCCACCGCCAGAAACATCCGGTTGGAG
>JANNBG010000149.1:0-2424 GCA_031385205.1 Rhodobacterales bacterium | reverse complement strand
GATTTAGTGGTGATTTTTGGCGAAAATTCTGCCGCAGTTTTGGGTTTAATCTTAGCCATTTTAGCACTACTTGCTTCCTATTACACCGGTGATGGTCACTACGATGGAATAGGTTCATTTGCTATTGGTGTTGTCTTGATTTTAACTATTTGCAGCGCAGTCTTGGCGATGGACTGGAGGCGATGATGTTGGAGTTTCTGCCAAGAGAAGTGCGTGACGGGCTGGAAGCGGCGCGCAAGCGTGACCATAAACGGCGGTCGCGTCTGCGGGTGCAGGTGGGGGAGGCGGTATTTCCCGTGCTGCGGTTCTGGGATGAAGGCTTTGCATTGGACGCCAGCCTGACGCCGAACCTGCGGGGTTTGGTGGATGTCTATGACGGGGCACGGCATATCTTTCAGTGCCTGATTGTCGCATCATCGACGGAAAACGGAGAACTGGTCTGTGACTTCAAACGATCAACCATGGTGTCGGACCGCGCGCCACTGGATTTCTGGCGGGATGAAAATGCGCCCGTGGCGTATTTGCCTAAGGCTTAGTGTTGCCTGCCTGACGGGTGCGCCAGCTTTAGCCGCGTGCATGGGTGTGGGTGCGCAGTATCGGCTGGCGGATGATCCCACCGGGGCCGTGACGCAACTGATCTTGATGCCAGCAACGGAACCCAGCGCTTATTCGGACCTTGACCTTGTGCTGACTGTTCGCGATTTGCCCGAACCGGAGCGTTTGGCACTGACCGCATCGAACGGGTATGGCGCGACCTATGCGATTCCGTTGGGGCCGATGATCACGGGGGATAGTCTTTCTATTGAGGTGTTTGCCGATGTTGCAGGCAAACTGTCACCCTATCCCGGCACATTGCCACAATCAGATACGCCTGCGCCGGATGCGATCTTTGTGACCGACCTTGGGCAAAGTCTGTTTTATGCAACGGCAGTGAAGCCCATGCAGTTCTATATTCCCAGCGGGATGTGGTATCTTTCTGGTTGCGATTAAGGCCGTACTTCCACGACGGTGCCCACCTGCGTCACGGCCCAAATCTCGCGCATTTGCGCGTTGGTTACGGCGATACAGCCTGCCGTCCAATCACCGCGCACCATAGCGTTGTCTGGCAGCGCGTTGGGCTGGCCGTGGATCATGATGTCACCACCGGGGTCGTAGCCGCCCTCGGCTGCCCGTGCGCGGTCATCGGGTTGCGGATAATCGAGGCCCAGCGACAGGTGATACTTGCTGGCATCATTGCGGCGGTCGACGCGGAAGGTACCAACGGGTGTACGCCCGTCGCCCTGGTGGAGCTTGTCGCCTTCGGGGGCAAAACCAAGGGCTATGGGATACGTGCGCACGGTGACGCCGTTGACGACAAGCGAACTCCGGCGTGCGGCCTTTTCGATGAGAATGCGGTCGACTTGCCCGGTCAGTGGTGGCAGCGATGGTAGCTCTGGTGGAGGGCGCAGATAGATGGATGCCAAAGCGGCCAACATCAGCAGCGCGGAAAAGAGCCGCGTCAACCGTTTCATTGCAAATCTGCAAAGGCCCGCTGCAACCGCGCGACGGCATCCTGCAATTGCGCACGCGGGGCCGCGATGTTGAAGCGCATGCTGGTTTCGCCGCCTTTGCCGAATGTGATGCCATGGTTGGCGGCAATTTTGGCGTCTTGTTCGACGCGGCGGATGAATTCGGCGGGGGCCATGCCAGTATCAGTGAAGTCGACCCATGACAGATAGGTGGATTCCAGCTGCATCGACCGGACGCCGGGAATGGCATTCAGGCCAACGTCAAAAATCTGCCGGTTCCCATCCAGATAAGCCATCAGCGCATCAACCCATGCGGCACCTTCGGGCGAATAGGCGGCGGTTGTCATGAACAGACCGAAGGAGTTGGGCGAAATGCCAAGGGCATTCATCCGGTCGGCAAAGCATTTGTGCAGGGCGGGGTCAGCGATGATGACGTTACCGGTATGCGCGCCCGCGATGTTGAAGGTTTTGGTGGGCGCGGTCATCATCACCAGACGGTTCGCAATGTCAGGTGCCGCATTGGCCATGACAGTGTGTTTGTGGCCGGGATAGACGAGGTCGTGGTGAATCTCATCCGACACGAGGATCAGGTCGTGGCGCACACAGAAATCGGCGACGCCGCGCAGTTCCGCTTTGGTCCAGACGCGGCCACCGGGGTTGTGCGGGGAACACAGGATGACCATGCGTGCGTTTTCGGGGATTAAGGCATCCCAAGCGGCAAAGTCCATCTCGTGCCGCCCATCACGCAAGGCGAGTGGGCATTCCACAACCATGCGCCCCGCACCTTTGATGACGCGCGCAAAGGCGTGGTAAACCGGCGTCATCAGAATGACCCCATCGCCCGGTTGCGTGAACGCATCCACACACATGGCTGTGCCGTTCACCAAACCATGCGTCGTGAAAATCTGATCGCGCG
>JANNBG010000130.1:0-5843 GCA_031385205.1 Rhodobacterales bacterium | reverse complement strand
CAGTAGTGTTTGAAGGACGGGATGCATGGCATCTGACGGATGGTGGGCGGATGCGGTTGGTGCCGGTGACGTAGGGTGCGTGATGTCACGCACCTTTGCGGTGGTTGTTTGGCGCGTGCAAGCATGCACCCTACATTTCACACCTCCTGGAAAGGGCGTCAGACAGAGTAAAAGGTGCATACAGGTGACAGAGTAAAATTTGCGAGTGGAGTGAGCGATGGGAAGACGGTGGATGTGGGCGGTTGGTCTTATTGCTGGGCTGGTTTGCGGACCTGCGACCAAAGCACAGGCGTGTTCATCAGGTCGAACGGCGCTGGAGATGGCAGGTCACACACTTTGCCTTCTCGACACCGCAATGCCTAGCATAGATCGGCGGGAGGACGGCTCGGTCCGCTCACTGGTTTGGAGTACCCCGGAGAGGCTGCCTGCGGACGTACATTTGCCGACCGGCACTTTCTACCTCATCGTAGAGTTAGACTCACACATTCCTCTATGGTTACTTTCGCCTTCGCTAGAGGAAAGTGAACCTTCCAACCTGCCTATGATGCGTGAGACTACCTATAACCAAACGAAGGCTCGTTTTCCTACCCGCAAACGGCTCCATCCTGTCGAAGCACGTCTGAATGGCCAACCTTTCGTATTGGAATGTGGAGTAGCGATTGAACCAAGAAGAAAAAGTTTGGGTGGACACGATTGCCAGCTGATTTCGCAGTTTGCTCCGGGGATTTGGCTCGAGATTCACTTGGGGACCGTCGACTGGGTTCATCAACCCGCTTGGCCCAAACTTGATGAAACTTGGGTTGCAACGTGGCCCCCCTATCTCGCCGACTTAGGGTCAGGGCTCCGCAATCTGCTCTCCATCCAGCAATAAAGATTTGGTCTGCCTAGTCTTTCCGAAACCCAGTTCGCTGCATGACGGAAGTTGATGACTTCAGTCAGGAGCATTCCCCTTCGCCAACGCCAGCGCCTGTTCCAGCACGGCGCGGTCGCCCATATGGTTGGCCAGCACCAGCACCAGGCGCGCATTCAGCGCATGGCTTTCGGCGTCGGTCAGCCCTTTGTGGGCGGCAAGCAGGGCCGCATAGAACCCATCCGCATCGGTGATGTTCGGCTTTGTGATCAGCGTCATGCAGCGCCCATCCGTGCTGCATCCATCGCGGCCTTTACTGTCGCCGTTGACGCATCATGCCACCGCGCCGCGATCACCTGATCGGGGCGGATCAGATATACCGCCTGCGCGGCATCGCCGAGGTAGCGCACCCGGATGACTTCGGTCACATCGGGTTGCAGCACCGCCAGACCATCTGGTGCCGCGCCACCCAGCACTAGGACCGTGAACCCGCCGCCTAACCGTTCTGTCAGCCAACCGTTGCCCAACAGCGCATCAGGGGCCACCGATCCCGGCCTTGCCCCCGCAGGCATGTCGGGCGCATCGTCGGGAAGGGGATAGACGCAAGGGCGCGACAACCGCCCGGAATTGACCATGGGCCGGGCGAAATCGGCACGACTGGCGAGGGTTAGCACGGCATCGCGGAACAGGCGTTCGACACCGGGTTCGGGCGACATGAAGCGGGTGGAGCGGCTGGAATTCAGGATATTCTCATCTGCCGCCAACTGCCGTTCCGCATCGTAAGCCTGCAAGGCGGTCGCAGGACCGCCCTGCACCACATGTGCCAGCCGCCAGCCCAGTGCATCCACATCCTGCAAGCCGCCATTGCCGCCGCGCGCGCCGAAGGGCGATACGATATGCGCACTGTCACCCGCAAAGATCACACGGCCCTGCACAAATTGCTGCAAACGGCGGCATTGAAAGGTATAGATGCTGACCCAATCCAGCCGGAAATCGGTATGGCCGACCACGCGGGCAATGCGGGGGATCACGTTTTCGGGGCGCTTTTCGATGTCAGGGTCGGTATCCCAGCCCAGTTGCAGATCAATGCGATAAATGTTGTCGGGTTGTTTGTGCAGCAGGGCGGATTGGCCGGCATGGAACGTGGGTTCAAACCAGAACCGGCGTTCTGATGGGAAATCGGCCTGCATTTCGATGTCTGCGATCAGGAAGCGTTCCTCGAACAACTCGCCATCAAAGGCGAGGTCCATCATGTGGCGCAGCGGGCTGCGGGCACCATCGCAGGCGACGACCCAGTCGGCATTCAGGGTGTAATCACCGTCGGGCGTAGTAATAGTCAGCGCGGCATGGTCGTCTTGGGCGAAGGCCGTGACGCGGTTCTTCCAGCGGATATCGACGCCCAGTTCCATGGCGCGCTGCACGAGGAAATCCTCGACGTAATACTGTTGCAGGTTCACAAAGGCGGGCATTTTGTGGCCGGATTCGGGCTGCAGATCGAAATTGAACACTTCGGTATCACGGTGGAAGGTGCGGCCGACTTTCCATGTGACGCCCTTATCGCGGCACGCCTCGCCCACGCCTAACCTGTCCAGAATCTCCAACGATCTTTTGGCCCAGCAAATGGCGCGGCTGCCGACGGAGACGACGTTATTATCATCCAGCACGACAGTCCGCACGCCTTGCTGGGCAAGGTCCACGGCCAAAGCAAGGCCAATGGGGCCAGCGCCGACGATGACCACCGGGTGACGCGGCTCCGGGGCGGTCAGACCGGGTGGGGGGATGTAGGGAAAGGGGGCATAATCATAGGCCATCAGGGATGTTCCCGGCGGATCAGGCGTTTGACGGAGCGAATGAAGAGATAGCCGAGGAAGACAGAGGGCAGGGCCACCACCTCGAACAAGGCGGGGCCAGTGGGGATGCCGCGTTTGACCAAGACGCCGATCATCATGCCGAGGCCCAGCAGGCTGATGACCAGCCAGAACTGCAATTCGCCACGGGTTGCGGCGTATTTCCAACGGTTGTCTGTCATCCTTGCAACGCCTCCCACATTGCTGTGTCCCGTTCTGCCGTCCAGATACGCGGGTGGGTGATACCCTGCGCCTCATCATAGGCGCGTGATACGTTGAAGGGCAGGCAGTGTTCATAGATCGCATAATCGGCGAATTTCGGGTCACATTCCGCGCGCACGGCCTCCCATGCGTCTTTCAGGCTGCCACCCCGTGCCGCCACACGCGCGGCCGGCGCATAGGTGGAGGCCACAAAATCAGCCGTCGCCGCCAAGGCCTTGCCCACCATCCCGCGCCCCATCAGCGCATCACCCCTGCCGGGGGCAATCGCGTCGGGCGCGTAGGTACCAATCCGGGCCAACGTGGCAGGCCAATCGGCGAAGTATCCATCACCGCAATAGCAGGCAGAATGGTATTCGACGATATCTCCGGTGAACATCACATTGGCGTCTGGCACATGCACCACCGCATCGCCCGCCGTATGGGCGCGGCCCAGATGCATGATATCGACGCGGCGTTTGCCCAGATAGACGGTCATGCGGTCTGTAAAGGTGGTGGTGGGCCATGTCAGGCCTGGGATGCTTTCGTGGCCCTGAAACAGGCGGGGAAAGCGACCGAATTCCGATGCCCAATCTTCAGCCCCGCGTTCGGCAACCATTCCCCTTGCCGCATTTGACATGATGATTTCGCGCGCTTGAAAGGCGGATGCGCCCAGCACACGGACGGCATGGTAATGCGTGAGGACAACGTGGGAAATGGGTTTGTCGGTGACAGTGCGGATGCAGGCGATCACCTTTTGCGCAAGACGGGGGGTGGCTTGCGCCTCGATCACCATCACGGATGTGTCGCCGATGATGACACCGGAGTTGGGGTCACCTTCGGCAGTAAAGGCATAAAGGCCGGGGCCGATTTCGGTGAAGCTGATCTTCTTTTCGGACAGGTCACCCTGTGATGCAAAGGCGCGTGCCATGTTTAACCCCCTAGACGCGCAAAACGCGGTGTGATTCTGTGCAAAGCATGACGCAAAACCGCACGCCTTACATTGTCACCGCCCTGACCATCCTGCTGGCGGCTGGTTATCTGTTCTGGGCGGGCCGCGTGCCGATTTGCACCTGCGGCTATGTCAAGCTGTGGCATGGCGTGGTGTTCAGCAGTGAAAACTCGCAGCATTTGACGGATTGGTACACGCCGTCGCATATCATCCACGGGTTCCTGTTCTATGGCGCATTGTGGCTGGTGGCGCGCCGGGTGCCGTTTGGCTGGCGGTTGGTGATTGCTGCGGTTGTGGAAAGCGCGTGGGAGATTCTGGAAAACTCGCCGCTGATCATCGACCGGTACCGGGCGGTGACCATTTCGCTGGATTACTATGGCGATTCCATCATCAATTCGGTCAGCGATATTCTGGCCATGGTGATTGGCTTCAGTCTGGCGCGTATTTTCCCGGTTTGGCTCACGGTCGTGATCATTCTGGGGTTTGAGGCGCTGACGATCTGGCTGATCCGCGATGGGTTGGCCTTGAATGTGCTGATGCTGATCCATCCGCTGGATGCGGTGCGCGATTGGCAGGCCGGGGGATAGGGTCATGTGGGCCAGTCCTTTAACGCAGGCATAATGCGTCCGGTGCAGGCCCCAAAGCCGATGCGGTAACCATCGCCCTGGGCATGGCCGCGCAATGTGACGGTATCGCCATCTTGCAGGAATGTGCGGGTGCCGCCAGCGATTGTCAGGGGTTCTTTGCCGCCCCAAGTCAGTTCGATCATGCTGCCACGATTGGCCTTTTCCGGGCCGGAAATGGTGCCGGAGCCGAGCAGATCACCCACATTCATCGGGCAGCCAGAGCTGGCATGGTGGGTCAGTTGCTGGGCGGCGCAATAATATAGTTCCTTGGTGTTGGTCTGGGCGATTGGGGTGTCATTCAGGGCCACGTCCAGCGTGATGTCATAGAGCATGGGCCCGGGTTCCTGCAGATGCGGCAACAAAGGCACATCACGCGCGGGGCCATTGCAGTGGAAGGGTTGCAGGGCGGCGGCCATCACGATCCACGGGCTGATGGTGGTGGCAGTGGCTTTGGCCTGAAAGGGCCCGAGCGGTTGGTATTCCCACGCCTGAATATCGCGCGCGGACCAGTCGTTCAGCAGCACATAGCCAAAGATCATCGAATCGGCCTGTGCGACGGTGATGGGGCCTTCGGAGCCGACACCCACGATTGCGCCGAGTTCCAGTTCAAAGTCGAACCTGGCGGAGGGTTGGAAGTCGGGCATGTCCGCATCGGCGGGTTTCACCTGCCCCCAAGGGCGGCGCACATCGGTGCCGCTGACCACGACGGATGACGCACGACCGTTATAGCCGATGGGCATGTGCAGCCAGTTGGGTGGCAAGGCGTTTTCAGCCCCGCGCATCATGGTGCCGACATTGGTGGCGTGGTGGCGGCCGGCATAGAAATCAGTGTATTCGGACACGAGGAAGGGCATGTGCATTGTGGCCGTGGCCATGGGAATAAGATGGTCTTCCAACAGCATTTGTTTGGTGGAGCCTTGCGTCAGCATGGCTGTCAGCCGTTTGCGGAAATCGGCCCAGACGGCGGGGCCAGCCTCCATCAGCTCATTCCAGAACGGCACGTCGAACAGGGGCACATCGGACAGGGTCAGGATGCCTTCGGCCTCCAACGCGGCGACATCGAGGATCATGTCGCCGATGGCCACACCGCAGCGGGGCGGCAGGTCATCGGAAAACACACCGCAAGGCAGGTTCTGCAAGGGGAAGTCGGTGGTGGCGGTATTGGCAGAGGTGACCCAGGATTTCATACAGGTGCCTTCGTAGGGTGTGTTGTTTCACGCACCACCGTTTATTTTTAAAGGTGCGTGCAATCACACACCCTACATGGTGCCGGGCGGGGCGACGAGGGTGTCCATGGCGATGACAGGCGTGCCTGCGTCAATCATTTTCTGGATCGGGTCGGTCAGCGTGCCGATGCCGAAGGTCTGGAT
>JANNBG010000127.1:0-3704 GCA_031385205.1 Rhodobacterales bacterium | reverse complement strand
GCAACGACAAGGCCGAACAGGTCATCAGTGCCGGTGTGCAGATAGACGGCCAGGCCACCGGCAAAGACCAGAAAACCCGCGCCGCCCAAACCGACCTGCACCCAGCGCAGGGCGCGGGCGTCCTGCGGCGCACCCCGGTGATACAGGCCATAAAGCGTCATGGTAACCCAGCCCAGCAGGTTCATGTGGGCATGTGCGGGGGCGAGCGTGAAGTCCTGGGCTATGCCCATGTGGATGCCGAGCGTCATGCCGGCGGTTCCGGTCAAAGCAGCCGCAATGAAGCAGAAATATGTGATACGCATGATCGTGTGCTTTCAATTTGGTTTCAGTGTCGCGATGGGCAATGCCGGGGTGACCGTTTGTCCGTCCGGGTGCCGATCAGCACCGCACGGATCAGGTCATCCGGCATAACCTCCGGACGTCAGATAGGCCGCTTCTGTTGGTGTGGTTTTCCGCCCCAGAATTGCATTGCGGTGGGGAAAGCGGCCAAAACGACGGATGATATCGCGGTGCCGTTCGGCATGCTCCGGCCCCGGTGGGGGGAGACCCAGAAACAGGGCCACGGACCTGTCCTGATCGCCCAAGTCTTCGGAATGCGCAAAGGGCAGATAGAAAAACATCCTCAGCATCGGATCGACTGCGTGGTCAAGACCCGCGCCAATCGCGATATCGGCGATGACGCGGGCCAGTCGGTCAGTCGTGTACATCTGTGGTGTGCCGCGAAAGGCGTTGCGCGGAAATTGGTCCAGCAACAGGACCAAGGCGAGCGCCCCCTGCGGTGAGGCCGCCCAATGGTTGATCTGTTCGCGTGCTGCGACCTTGTGCTGGGCAATGAACCCGTCATGGAATGCCAGATCAAAGGCTGGATCCTTGGCGAACCACATGGCAGGACCAGCGGCTGTCCAGAACGACACAACCTGTTGCGCATCAGACGGCACGGTCGCCGGACGCGGGGCCTGCACGGCAGTCATTTCTGAAAGATCGGTTTTTGCCACGGTCATTTCCTTTCGTGCAGCGCGGGAACCAGCCGTTGGGCCATCACCCACTGCGATGGCAGCACATCTGCCAGTTGAGCCCATCAGGTGCCAGTGATACGATTTCAGCATTATGCTGCACCAAACTGATCTGTCCCGGGTCGACCTGAACCTGCTGGTGCTGTTCGAGGCGGTACTGGCCGAGCAGCATGTTGCACGGGCGGCGGGGCGGCTGAATCTGTCACCGTCCGCTGTCAGTCACGGCCTCGCGCGGTTACGGCGCATGTTCAACGCCCCGCTTTTTCTGCGCAGTCCCAGAGGGGTGGTGCCCACTGAACGCGGGCTGGCGCTGGCCCAGCCAATCGCTGACATCTTGCAAAATGCCCGCAACCTGGTGGCAGGCGCTCAACCGTTTGATGCCGCTACATCGGCCCGCCGCTTTGTCATCGGCACGCCAAATGGCGGGTCTGCCGAAGTCGTTTTGGCCCTGTTCAAGAAATTGCGCGCCGCAGCGCCGGGCATTGATCTTGGGTTTGTAAGCATCCCGCGCACGCAAATGGGGTGGGATCAGGCCTTCGCCCGGTTGGATGATCGCAAAGTCGATGTTGCAATTCTGCCGTTTCGGGGCAGTCTTGGTTTTACCGATGTGCCCGCCCGTTTCATCACGCGGTTTCTGTACGAAGATGGCCTCGTGGTCGCAATGCGTAACGGCCATGACTTTGGTACGGACCCGACGCTGGAACGGTATTGTGCCGCACAACACATGCTGGTCTCGGTCACAGGTGATATGGATGGTATTGTGGACCGTTACTTGACTGATATGGGTTTATCGCGGCGTGTTGCTGTTACGGTTCCGAACGCCATGGTGGCTTTTGAGTTGGTGGAAAATACGGACCTGCTGGTGTCCGCGCCGCGCAGGCTTGTTGCGGCACATGCACAACGGTTCGGGCTGACGACAGCGGAGGTGCCAATCACATTGCCGCGGTCAGACATACAAGTGATCCTGCCAAAGGCCGGGATGGCCGACGATGGCTTGGTCTGGCTGTTGGATGCAATCGCAGGGGCGCTTTAGGGGTCACGCCCAACGGCCAGTTCTGGCACGCCAAACCACCAAGCGCACCCTGCGGACCCGGCCCGAACCGCGTGTGCTTGTCCCTATCCGGCGCGGCATGAGGCGACACTCCGCCGAAACGCATAGCTTTGGTGGGATCATCGAACAAGTCTGCGACCATCACAGGCACAGTGCACACTTTCAGCCGCACCTCTGATGCAGCCATCGCCCCAACCGTCCGCATCACCTGATCCAAGCACCTCACAGCTTCTTCTTGGGAGGTTTTTCAACGCGGGTCGAGGTAGCAAAATGCGCAGCATATCACCGCGACCCGCATCAGAAAGCCTTCGCCATAGCTGCCGATCAAGTGTTGGAGAACTGCGGCAAGGCGGTACGCGGAAGTGGTCATTCAGCTTGGTTTCTCTTTTTCGTCACTGCTTTGCTGCCGAACGTATCAGTGCCAACCTGTGTGGCGGAACGAGGAACGTCGGGAGTTTCGGCCAAAAGCAACTCTCTTTCGCCAAAGACGGGGCATAACGGTGCAGCCCGCAAGCAAGACGCAACCGCCGTACAGCGGCTGGGCCGATATGCGGTTTGACGTGCAATCCGCCACGTTGAGCCTGCGCAACCTGCAAACCCAGTTGGACCGCACCCGGATGCGCACCAACGACGGCGTTCGGCTGGACGAGCAAAGTGCGCTGGCAGAACTGGAATCGGCGACGGCCGCGCGGGCCAGGGCGCAAGCCGATTATGCCAGAGCTGCGATCCGTGCGCCGATCTCGGGCCGGGTTCGGGCGTGTCGGCCCGCAGATTGACAGCGATGGCTTTGGCGAGATCGGCGATACCACGCAGATGATATCCGGGCCGAAGTCTATGAGACGGATATGGTCGAGGTCGCCCTTGGCCAGCCCGTTACCGCCACATCGCACGCCTTTACGACCAGATTGTCGGGCACTGTCAGCCGCCGTGGCGTGCGCATTTCGGGCCAGTCGATCCTGTCCACCGACCCTGCGGCGATTGTCGATGCGCGGGTGATCGAGGTCTGGATCACGCTGGATGCCGCATCATCCGTTGCGGTGGCCGACCGGTCGGGGCTGCAGGTCACTGCGGCGTTTGGTGCATTGGGGAATGAGGATGCTTAAGGGCCGCACGATGCTGGGGTGGCTGCAGCTGACCCACAGCAAGACGCGGTTCATTGTGGCGGCGTCTGGCGTGGTCGTTGCGGGTGACGATCTGCAAGCCGCCGCTGAAGACTACGTTGATGCATGCGAAGGCGACTATGTCTGGCCGGTTCAAACTCTGAACACCGAGACACCTGTTGCATCGATGTCATTGACACAACACAAGGACGGGATCGACACCGAGTGATCCTCTCAGTTTCAGCTGGACCTGTGGGACAAGGGATATGCTGTTGAAGCGGCCATTTGCGTTCGCAAGCCTGCACTTGATGACCTCACGCTCGACAGAGTTATCGTGGAAACAGAAATCGCACATGTCGCATCAATCCGATTGCGCGAACGCCTGGGCATGGAAGGGATTGCGACAGTTCAGCGATTTGGACATCAACAAGTGATTTATGGCCCGCCAAGGCGCGCGCGCCAAAGGCCTTCATGAATGTTCACGGGAGACCTTCGTCAATGCCGACCTGCATAATCATCGGATCGGGCGCCGGTTTGGGA
>JANNBG010000121.1:0-5169 GCA_031385205.1 Rhodobacterales bacterium | reverse complement strand
AGCAGGGTGCCATAAGGCACGCGAAAGCGGAAACCGTTGGCGGCGATGGTGGCGCTTTCCATATCCAGCGCCACGGCGCGTGATTGCGACAGGCGGCGCACAGGGCCGGATTGATCGCGCAACTCCCAATTCCGGTTGTCGATGGTGGCGACGGTGCCGGTGCGCATGATGCGTTTCAGTTCATACCCTTCCAATTGCGTCACGGCCTCCACCGCGTCTTCAAGTGCGATCTGGATTTCGGCAAGCGCGGGGATGGGCACCCAGACGGGCAGGTCATCATCCAGAACGTGATCCTCACGCAGATAGCCGTGGGCAAGGACGAAGTCGCCCATGGACTGCGAATTGCGCAGACCGGCGCAGTGGCCGACCATCAGCCAGGCATGCGGGCGCAGCACGGCGATATGGTCGGTCGCGGTTTTGGCGTTGGACGGCCCGACGCCGATGTTGACAAGGGTGATGCCCTGCCCATCAGCGCGTTTCAGGTGGTAGGTGGGCATTTGCGGGGTTTTGGTGCTGACGGCCAGCACGCCATCAGCCGTGGTGATTTCGGCGTTGCCGGTGGCGACAAAGGCGACGTAACCGCTGGCAGGGTCAGCGAGGACTTTGCGGGCATAGGCCTCAAACTCATCAACATAGAACTGATAGTTGGTGAACAGGACATGGTTCTGGAAATGCTTGGGTTCGGTGGCGGTGTAATGCGACAGGCGGGCGAGGGAGTAATCGACGCGCTGTGCGGTGAAGGGGGCAAGCGGGCGCGATCCATCGCGGTTATGGGTGCGGGTGCCATTGACGATATCATCATTGGTGGTGGCAAGATCGGGCACATCGAACACATCGCGCAGGGAAAATTCGAGCACGCCTTCCTGCGGGACGGAGACATTGGGGTTTCCGGCCACGGCAAAGTGCACGGGGATGGGGGTGTCGGAATAGCTGATCGTGACGGGCACGCTGTGATGATGGATGAGCAGTTCAAGCTGCTGGATCAGGTAATTGCGGAACAGGTCAGGCCGGGTGACGGTGGTGGCATAGGTGCCGGGGCTGGCGACATGGCCAAAGGACAGGCGACTGTCGACCTTGGCAAAGCTGGTCACGGTCAGGCGGATTTCGGGATAGAAGGCGCGCACACGGGCGGCGGGTTTGCCAGTGGTGGTGACGGCATTGAAATGCTGGGCCAGAAATTCGGTGGCCTGTGAATAAAGCGCCTCCAGATGGGCCACGGCGGCGGCGGCATCGGTATAAGATACCGGGGTGGCATGGTCGGGGGTAAGAATGGGTAGACTTTGATCGTTGTGCATGATGCGCCTCTTTCGAATGGCCAGTCTGGGCGAATGGCCAGTCTGGGCGAGTGGATTGGGCATGTAAGGCATTGCGGTTGCCTTTCGCAAGTGAAGCCTTGATGACTGTGGGCGGGAATGGGGGTTGCCGTGAAAACGCTGTTGTCTTTGGGACATGGATATTCGGCGCAGGCGTTAGCTGCGTTGCTGGTGCCAATGGGCTGGCGGGTGATGGGGACCACGCGGTCTGCGGTGCGGGCGGATGTCTTGCGCGCGGCGGGGGTGGAGCCGCTGATCTGGCCGGGGGATGTGACGCAGGCCTTGGGCGATGCCACGCATGTGCTGGCGTCTGCGGCACCGGATGCGGCGGGTGATCCGTTTCTGGCGGCGGTGGATATGGCAGGGGCCGCAGCGGAATGGGTGGGGTATCTGTCAACGACGGGGGTTTACGGCGACCATCAGGGGGGATGGGTGGATGAGGCAACGCCGCTGACGCCCAGTGCGGTGCGGGGCGAACACCGGGTGCTGGCCGAGGCGCAATGGCGGGCGACGGGGTTGCCGGTGCATATCTTTCGGCTGGCAGGGATATACGGGCCGGGACGCGGGCCGTTTGAGAAAGTGCGGGATGGCACGGCGCGGCGGATCATCAAGCCGGGGCAGGTGTTCAGCCGCATTCATGTGGATGATATTGCGCAGGTTTTGCTGGCGTCGATCAACCGGCCCAATCCGGGTGCGGCCTATAACGTCTGCGACGATGACCCGGCCCCGCCAGAGGATGTGTTGTCATATGCGGCGCATCTGCTGGGCCTGCCGGACCCGCCAGCGGTGGATTATGCGACGGCAGACCTGACACCGATGGCACGCAGTTTTTATGCAGAAAGCAAGCGGGTCAGGAATGACAAAATCAAGACCGAGCTGGGTGTGCAACTGGCATACCCTGACTATCGCCATGGATTGAAGGCTTTGCTGGCCGAAAGCTAGGGCTCAGTTCCCCGCCACCGCCGCGCCGAACACCAGCAGCGTCATCATGATGCCCACCCATTCATCACCACCAGATGAGGCCGTTTCAGCGGTGATGACGTCAGCCTCCATCACGGGTTCGGTCATGCCACCGGCGAAGGCGGGTGATAGCGAGCCGACCAGCAGCAATGCGACAAGTGGTGTCTTCATGATTCCCCCCGGAAACAAAGAAAAATGGCAGATGACAGAGGTTGCGACGGGGACTTGGGCAGGTCAACTGCCCTTGGGGCAGCCGATCGTCAAAAGCCGGACTGCAAAATTCCTGTGCGCCCGGCGGTCACGATGCATAAAGACAGACGCCTTGTATGGACAAGGTGACTTGACCCTTCTTGGCGGCCTGATAGAGGATGCAATATGAGAAATTTCCAAAGGAAAGGGTTCGTTATGAAACAGTGGACATTTGCAACGAGTACGGCTGTTGCCGCCCTGATGATCGGGCAAGCTGCGTTTGCAGAGGTAACGCCAGAAGACATTTGGCAGGGCTGGCAGGACATGAGCGCCACGGCGGGCCAGACGATCACCGCTGAAAGCGCAGAGCGTGATGGCGATACGCTGGTGATTACCAACATGACCATTGCGATGGATGATGGTGACGGCGGCACGATGAACGGCGTGATCGAAGAGATCAACATGACGGACAATGGCGATGGCACGGTGGATATCACCATGTCGGAAACCTATCCGATCACGATCACGGCCAAGGGCGTCGATGGCGGAAAACCCACGACAATCAACATGGTGATCACGCAAAAGGACATGGTTCTGACAGCGGGCGGGTCAGCGGACGAGACAAGTTATGACTATTCCACCGGGCAAACGGACATCGCGATTGATGCGACCGAAGACGGCGGCGCTGCACCCGTGTTTACCGGCACCATCGGCCTGACGAATGCCGCTGGTGGCTATGTGATTTCGGGCCCGGCAGATGCAAAGGCAATGGAATCGAACGTGGCAGCAGAAGCGATGACCATCGCGTTGGACGGTGCTGACGCAGATGCAGGCTCGACGTTCAAAATGAATGCATCGCTGGCGGATATCGCGATTGATTCAGCAGGCATGTTCCTGGGTACAGAAGCCATGGCGAACATGGGGCAGGCGTTGAAGGATGGCTTTTCAACAGATGTGGGCCTGGCTTATGGCGCGCTGACGATGGATATCGATGTGGTTGAGGCCGGTGTGCCGACCAAGATTGCATCGACGGCCACAGGCGGTGCGGTGAACATCACAATCGGGGCGGATGGGCTGGTGTATGGGGCGAACTCTACCGGGCTTGCCATAACGATGAGCGGTGGTCAAATCCCGTTTCCTGAGCTGAAAGTGGGCTTTGGCGAGGCCGCGTTCAATCTGGTGATGCCGGTCATGGCAGGGGATGCACCGGCAGAATTCGAACTTTTGTCAAAGCTGGTGGACTTCACGATCTCGGACGAAGTTTGGGCCATGGTTGACTCAACCAACCAGTTGCCGCGTGACCCTGCGACGATCATCATTGACACTAAGGGCACGGCAAAGCTGACGACGGACATCATGGACGAAGCAGCGATGGCGGCATTGGGTGACGCGCCTCCGGGCGAGTTGAACTCGCTGGATATCACGGAGGTGCGGGCGTCGTTTGCAGGGGCAGAGCTGACGGGTGCGGGGGCGTTTACCTTCGACAACACGGACATGACCACATTCCAGGGCATGCCCGCGCCAACGGGCAAGATTGACCTGAAGCTGACAGGTGGCAACGGGTTGTTGGACAAGCTGGCAGCCATGGGTCTGGTGCCGGAAGATCAGGTCGGCATGGTCCGCATGATGTCGGGCATGTTTACTGTGCCGTCATCTGATGGCAGCGACAGCATGACGTCGACCGTGGAGTTCAAGGACAAAGCGCTGTTGATCAACGGGAATGCGATGCCGATGTGATCGGCATCACATGACCGCGAGGGCCCCCGGTTGCAAAACCGGGGGCCCTTTGCATTTGCGGGGGCCTTGCCTGTACGCAGGTGGAGGATTAGGTGCGACTGAACAGAATGAGGTGCCTTGATGACAACGCTTTCCCACCTGACGGATGCTTTGCTGACAGCCGCCCGCCGTGCGGGGGCAACGGAGGCGGATGCGATGGCGGTGGAGGGCACGGCGCTGTCGATTGAGGTGCGGGGTGGTGCACTGGAACAGGCGGAGCGGTCAGAGGGGATCGAGATTGGTCTGCGGGTGCTGATGGGGGGGCGGCAGGCCTGTGTGTCGGCGTCGGATGTATCGGACCGGACGATCACGGCCTTGGCGGAACGGGCGGTGGCGATGGCGCGCGAGGCGCCGGTGGATCCGCATGTGGGCTTGGCGGATGCGGGGCAGATTGCAAAGGGCTGGGCGGCGCTGGATTTGGCGGATGCGTCAGATGAACCAACGGTAGCAATGTTGGAGGCAGATGCGCGGGGGGCCGAGGCGGCGGCGATGGGCGTGGGCGGGATTACGCAGGTCGAGGCGGGGGCGGGGTATTCGCGCAGGCAGTTGCACTTTGCGGCGACAAACGGGTTTTCAGGGGGCTATGGGCGGACATCACGATCCCTGTCGGCGGTGGCGTTCACCGGGTCCGGCACGGCGATGGAGCGGGACTGGGCGGGGGAACAGCGGACGTATCAAAGCGAGGTGCCGGGGGCTGGGGGGATTGGCCAGTTGGCGGCGGAACGGGCGTTACAACGGGCGGGGTCAGTAAAGCCGGTGACGGGGACGTTCAACGTTTTGTATGACGAAAGGGTGGCGAGCAGTTTGATCGGGCACTTGCTGTCAGCGGTGAATGGGGCGGCGATTGCGCGGGGCGCGAGTTGGTTGGCGGATGCGCTGGGCACACAGGTTTTGCCTGCCGGGTTGTCGATTTTGGAAGACCCGCACCGGG
>JANNBG010000050.1:0-2761 GCA_031385205.1 Rhodobacterales bacterium | reverse complement strand
GGCCAAACTCGGAGGCCGCATTACCGGCGTCAACGTCGTGATGTCGTATGTACCCGAAAAATCCGGATGACCATCCGGCGTCCGCGGGCCCTGCGCAAACGCCAGGATCGGAATCATTGCTACAAAAAATGCTGTTCGCATAGTTGTGTCTTCTAATTGAAAATGCCCACCATCAATTCTTTCACAGATTCTGCGGCCATAAACTCTATATCCCTCACAACGTAAAACCACCAAAGCCCCAAAACCCGAAAATCCCTCCTCCCCCCAACCTCGATCACAAATCTGGCCAATCCGAGCCTATTTTTCCCCTTCAAACTCTGAAAACAATTTTTCGAGACAAGAGCGGATGCGCACCAGGCGGCGTAACAGAAGCCGCAAGGGTTTATCTTTCCCGCCTGCGCTTTGGAGTCGAACAAGGTCGAGCAGGCGTATAGATCCAGTCAACCGTTCCAAAACAGAGGAAGAATTCGGCGTATCGGTGCTCGCTTCGATGGCCACTGGCAAGGGAATCAGATGTCTGGGATTCTTGGTGGCAAGGTGAAATTCCCGCTGCAGATCCTGTTGCGTGATTTCGACGTAGCGCAGGGTCATGTTGGCCGTCTTATGGCCCAGCAATTTCATCAGTGCAGGCAGGCTGACCCCGGCCCGTAGCAGACTCGTAGCAAAGGTATGTCTGAGTTGGTGTGGCACAATGTGAGCGGTAATGCCCGAAGCGGCGGCAACTTCGCACAATTTCGCGCGAAGGTGCTGGCAAAGCACTTCACGTCCTTTGGGACGCGGCAACAGAAACTGAGCCGGTCCGGCGGGCTGCAACTGGCGCAAGAATACCAATCGGGCCACGATCTCACGAACCTCATCCTCAACAGGAACCCAGCGTTCGGTGTGCAGCTTGCCGATGGGAACGTGCAACGCCCACTGCTCGCCGCTGAGATGGTGCAGGCAATCGTTGGAAAGATCAGCCGTTTCACCGATGCGCATGCCGGTCAGCCGTGTCAGCAGCAGGGCATTGGAATAGAGATCAGTGCGCCGCCGCAGTTCTGTTTTGAGACGGGCGTCATCCTCCGGTGTCAGCGGACGAGGCAAGACGCAATCAGCCCGGGGAATGTCGCCGCTCAGCATCAATCCTGGCCGCGGGGGATCGGCATGATCGTCAAGCAGGCTGAACAAATTGCGCATGCGGATCAGATGTCCAGCGCGCGTCGACACCTGCCAAGGCTTGCCGGAACCGTGCACGCGCTGCATCCAAAGATACCCCAGCCAGCCCAGGATGTGTGGATCACGCCGCAGTTGACTGGGACGCCGGACATCGGGAAAGCTCTTGCGCAGATAGGTGATGAACAGCCGCACGGTGTATCTGTAGTGACGCACCGTGGATGGCCGCAAGGTGGTTGCCAGCATCCACACCCGGTCTTTAAGAGCTTGTTCCAGCGATTGAGGGAGCCGTTTCATGGCAGCGGCGGTTGCTCCAGTTTGGCGATCCTTTCCACGGCGCGGACGTATTCGTCAAACACATCCTGCGGTGTCAGTTGAATGTAGAGCAGCGTGGTGTGAATGTGCGCGTGACCCATCAAGCGCATCAGAGCGGGTAGACTGAGGCCGGCGCGAATCATATCCGAGCCAAAGGTATGCCGAAAGCGGTGCGGGTTGGCTGAAGTGACACCACTGATGGCACGATGATGGCGGAACAAAGAACGCAATCCAGCGGGCTGCAAGGGACAACCGCGGTGAGGCCCTTTGAGAGACACAAAAACTTGCGGAGAATTCGTGAGGGGACGCTCGGACTGAAGGAAGCACCGCAGAATGCGAATCGTCTCTGGCGGCAAAGGCAACATGCGGATGCGCGAGCCCTTGCCGCGGACGCGGATCAGAGCTTCGCTCAGCAGCAGATCCTCCAGTTGGACCGCCAGCACTTCGCGCGAACGCAGGCCATTGAGCAGCATCAAGGCAACCATCGACAGATCGCGCGCGGTGTGGAAACTCCCCCAGAAGCGTGCCACCTGTTCAGCCGATAACGGCACAATTACCCGCTGCGGGACTTTCAGCTTCAAGTCGGCCGATGCCACCGCTATCCGTCCGCGCCCATACCCCATAGGTGAGCGCCGATACCACACACGCTGAATTTTATGGGGCGCATGGGGCATGTCCTGCTGGAAGTAGAAGCGGAACAAACGCCCCACCATGGCCGAGCGCTGGTTGATGTTTTCCGGGCAAGCCTTGGGGATCTCGTTGACCTGATAGGTCACATAATCAAAGAGTGTGGACTCACTAAACTGTTCGGCGCGAAACTGTGTCACATCGACGCCGGGCCGGCGCGACCACCAGCGGATGAAATGCAACAGTGTGTTGGCGTAGGCGCGCAAAGTCAGCGGGGCTATTGCGCGCAAGCACTGCGCATCCAGAAAGTGGTTGGCCCACTCCAGTTCCTGTTTCTGTGCGTCTACGTCTACGATCCGGAAGGGAGAATTGCTGGCGGGCAACCCGGCGATGTGAATGACTCGGAACGTCATGGCCGGGCACGCTCCAAGCAACGGTGCAGATCAGCGGCCACCGCACCGGCGGCGAACAAGCTGGCCGGATCGTGCCCCATTGGTAACTCCACCCGCAAAGCTTCCACACCGCCATGTCGAAGTTGGACGCTCAGGCGTTGGGCGGCTCTTTGGCCGTTGCCATTGCGGTCAGCGTCAAAACAAATATAAGTGGGCCTGACGGGCGGCTGGCAAAGCTCGATGAGCTGCCGGTTGTTGAGGTAAGATCCCAGCGC
>JANNBG010000743.1:0-2802 GCA_031385205.1 Rhodobacterales bacterium | reverse complement strand
ACCCAACTGGCCGAAAGTGCCACGCTGAACGGCAGCCTGCGCAAGGTGGTCGAACGCAGCGGCGGCTATGACGCGAACTTTCTGGGGTTGAATCAGGATCAGGCAGACCTCGCCTGCCGCCGTCTGCAGGCCCGCGCCGTGCAATGCTTTACGATGGGGCCCTGACCCAACCGGCAAAGAAAGATGCGTATTTAGGCAAACAGAAAGCCGCGCGTGTCAAAGGCCCCCCGGCCCGTGCCGTTCCACAAACTGCACCATGCGTGGCAGGCAGTGGCCCTTCAGGTCATAGCGCGCCAGAATCGTCTCACGCGCCGCGCGGCGCAGATGCAGATACGCCTCAGGATTGCCCAGCGCGTCGATCAGCGCCGCCTGCCACCCCGGCACATCAAAGAAATCCACCAGCCGCCCGTTTACACCGTCTTGCAGCACTTCCTGCACTGGTGCCGTGCGTGACCCCACAATCATCGCCCCCGCCGCCATCGCCTCCAGCATCGACCACGACAGCACAAACGGATAGGTCAGATACGCATGCGCGCGGCTGACCTGCATCAGCGCCGTGAATGTCGGGTAGGGAACCTTGCCAATGAAATGCACGCGGCCCAGGTCCAGCTTATCCCGCACTTCCGACAAGATGGTTTCCTTCCAGCCCTTCTGGCCTTTGGGTGGATTGCCGTAACTCACCTCATCGCCACCCACGATCACCACCTGTGCATCAGGCCGTGCCGCCAACACCGCAGGCAGCGCCCGCATAAAGATGTGATAGCCCCGGTACGGCTCCAGATTGCGGTTCACAAAGGTCAGCACTTCATCGCCCGCCTTCAGCACCTGCCCTGATGGCAGGGTCACGGATGCCGCCGCATTCGGCACCATCACAGCCGTATCCACGCCGTCAAAGATCACCTCGATCATCCGCCGCAAGGGTGCCGGATAGGTGCTCGCCTGCCAGTCCGTCGGTGACAGCCCCGCATCCGCATGCGTCAGGGCCTGCCCCAGATGCGCCGTCCTGCCTTGCGCGATCATCACCTGGTCAAAGTTTGGCGGGTTGAATTCGGTATCGAACCCCACATCCGCCCCGCGCCCTTTGTAATAAAACTCCGCATAGACCAGCAGCTTTGCCTCGGGCCAGACTTCCTTCAGGAACAGCGTCTCGCCCCAGCCCGAATGCCCAAAGATCACATCCGGCACATAGCCCTTGTCGCGCAACTGCAGCGCCGCCCGCGCCACCGTCACGCCACGATCGCTCATCGTGGTATAATTCCGCCCCAGCCGCGTCTGCGCCGGGTCCACCTTCAGCGCCTCATGCTTGTACCGCGCCACCGGTATCGCACTGGCCCTTTGGTTCACCACATCCGTCAGCGCCAGACAGTCATGCCCACGCCGCGCCATTTCCGGCGCCAAGTGCAGAAACTGACCCGGAAAATTCTGGTGAACGAACAATATCTTCAACGCGCACTCCCAAAGGCCGCCAGCATCAGCGCCTTTGTATAGTCGGTCTGCGGGTTTGCAAACAGCGCCTCTGTTTCGCCCGCTTCCACCACGTCACCATTCCGCATCACCATCACTTTGTGTGACAGCGCCCGCACCACCCGCAAATCATGGCTGATAAAGATATAGGCCAGCCCGTGTTTCGCCTGCAAATCCCGCAAAAGGCTCACAATCTGCACCTGCACCGTCATGTCCAACGCACTTGTCGGCTCGTCCAGCACCACCAGTTTGGGCCGCAGGATCATCGCCCGCGCAATCGCGATGCGTTGCCGTTGCCCGCCCGAAAACTCATGCGGATAGCGCCCCATCGTGGTTGGGTCCAACCCCACCTCGGCCATGATTTCCGCGACCATGTCATGCCGGTTGCGCCCCGGCTCCACGCCATGCACGCCCAAGCCCTCGGCGATGATCTCGGCTGCCGTCATGCGCGGGGAGAGGCTGCCGAACGGATCCTGAAACACCACCTGCAAATCGCGCCTGAGGCCCCGCAAGGCCTTAGTCCGTACGCCCTGAATATCGCGCCCCAGCACCGTGATGCGCCCGGTCGAGTCCACCAGCCGCAAGATCGCCAAGGCCAGCGTTGTCTTGCCGGACCCGCTTTCCCCTACCACGCCCAGAGTTTCCCCCGCACGCACCGTCAGGGACACGTCATTGACCGCCTTGATATAGCCCGTCGTGCGCCGCAACAGGCCCGATGTCACCGGAAACCAGATACGCAGGGCTTCGGTCTTGATAACCTCAGGCGCACCCGCAGGCACCGCCCCCGGCCCCCCCACAGACTCCGCCGCCAGCAGTTTGCGGGTATAGGCATGCTGCGGGTTGGCAAAAATCTCTGCCGTCGGCCCCTGCTCCACAATCGCGCCGTTCTGCATCACACAGACCCGGTCCGCGATGCGCCGCACAATGGTCAGATCATGCGTGATGAACAGTAACGAAAGCCCCTCACGCGCCTTCAGATCGGCCAGCAGGTCCAGGATTTGCGCCTGTATCGTCACATCCAGCGCCGTTGTCGGCTCGTCCGCGATCAGCAGTTCCGGCCCATTCGCCAAGGCCATCGCAATCATCACGCGTTGCCGTTGTCCGCCTGACAATTGATGCGGATAGGCCGACAGGCGGCTTTCCGCATCCCTGATCCCCACCTTTTGCAACAAGTCCAAAATCCGCGCCCGCGCCGCTGTGCCCGTTAGTCCCTGATGCAACAGCAGGCTTTCCCCCAACTGCACCTCAATGGTATGCAGCGGGTTCAGCGATGTCATCGGCTCCTGAAAGATGAAACTGATATCATTGCCCCGGATGGCCCGCAGATCGCCCTCGCGC